>JANOLL010000361.1:0-4216 GCA_031419775.1 Polaromonas sp.
TGGGGCAAACACAAAGTGGGCGCGCCTGAGTCCTTACGACGGCTACAAGTTGAGCTTCGAGATTGACTTTGACCACCCTGCAGTGGACTCCACTGGCCAGTGCGTGGAGTTTGACATGGGCTCAGGCTCATACACCCGCGACATCGCTCGGGCCCGTACTTTTGGTTTTACCAAAGATGTCGAGATGATGCGCGCCAATGGTTTGGCTCTGGGTGGTGGCCTGGACAATGCCATTGTCATGGACGACTACAAGGTGCTGAACAACGACGGGTTGCGTTACAACGACGAGTTTGTCAAACACAAAATTCTCGATGCCATGGGTGACCTGCACCTGCTGGGCCAACCGCTGCTGGCAGCCTACAGCGCCTTTCGATCGGGCCACGCCCTGAACAACCTGCTGTTGCGAGAGTTGTTATCCGACCAGGGTGCTTACGAGGTGGTGACGTTCGACGATGAAGACAAAGCCCCAAGAGGGTTTGCAACGCTGGCGCGCGCCTGGTAGTTCTGAACGCACTCTTTCATGCTGCTTTTTCGCTGGCTCATCCTCTTTTTTTTGCTGTCCTCGGTGGTGTCGTTCATGTTTTATGCGGGCACGGGGCAGGCCCGATTCAAGCGTCTGGGTTTGGTCATCCTGAAATGGACCCTGCTTGCCGGGCTGGGTTTTTTTGCCGTTCTGATCCTGGAACGACTGGCCTGATCCCCGGATGCGCCGCCAAAAAACAGTTGCACCTCAGTTGCTGCGGCCGGCTTTGTATGACCCGCTCGATTCAGGTTTAAGCGCCGTCGCCGCCGCCAAAATCGCATTGGAGCGCCCTGCGTGCGCGTGGGTAATGGCCAGCCCTAGCGCGTCAGCGGCGTCCTTGCCTGGCAGTGCCGGCAATTTAAGCAATCGCATGACCATCTGCTGCATCTCAGCCTTGCCGGCTTTTCCATAACCAGCCACGGCTTTTTTGAGCTGCAAGGCGGAGTACTCAGCAACCGGCAGGTCGCAGGACACTAGCGCCGTCACGCAGGCACCGCGCGCCTGCCCGAGCAGCAGGGTTGCCTGCGGGTTCACATTGACAAAGACGATCTCAACCGAAGCACTGTCCGGTTGGTAGCGCTCCACGATTTCACGTATGCCGTCAAACAGGATTTTCAGTCGCCCGGGAAGGTCGCCCCGATTGAGGTGGGTGGTTTTGATGGTGCCGCTAGCGACATAGCGCAGCTGCGGCCCATCGATGTCGATCACGCCGAAACCGGTGATCTGCAAACCAGGATCAATGCCCAGAATACGCACGGCTCAGACCTGCAACTGCCAGAGCATCAGGGAATCTCCACGCCAGCCATGCGTGCAGCGATGGTGCTGGCTCGGGACGACAGGTAGCCAGAATGAGGCCGCGTCTCAAAATATTTTGGCCGTGGCAACATGACCGCCAGACGGGCGGCCTCATAAGGGCTCAACTTCGATGCCGGCTTGCGGTAGTAGTGCTGGGCAGCCGCTTCGGCACCAAACACACCTTCGCCCCACTCCACGTTGTTCAGGTAGATCTCAAGAATACGTTCTTTGCTGAGCAGGCTTTCCATGCAGAGCGTGAGCACCAGCTCTTGCCCCTTGCGCAGCAGCGAGCGCTCGCCAGATAAAAAAAGATTCTTGGCCAGCTGCTGGGTAATAGTGGAGCCACCCACAATTTTTGGCGGTTTGGTAGGCTGCCTGCCGCTTTGGGGGCGACTGGCCGCTTGCTGCACACGTTTCTCGGCTTTGGCATTCTTGTCCCAGGCTTTTTCGAGCGCCTCGATGTCCACGCCGTCATGTTCCACAAAGCTGGCGTCTTCCGATGCGATCACGGCGCTTTTAAGATGGTCGGAAATCTGGCTATAGGGTACCCAGTGCTGTCGCCATTTCAGACTGCCGGTAGTCACCGCTATCCGGTAAGTTTCAGAGCGCTCAAAGGCGGTTGATTCTGGATTGACCACCACCATCAAGGCAATACGCCCGACAAAATAAAGTTGCAAGGTCAATCCGGCCAGCAGAATCAGCCCTATCAGTCGCAGCAAGGATTTCATGCGCTTGAAGTTGCCGGTTAGCGGTTGGTCAGCCGCGTTTCGAGGGTTTCATCACGGTTGAACTTGAACCGTGAGACCACCACAATCTGGTCCGCCTTGCGGCGCATGGCCTCGGTAAACCGGTCGAACGGGCCAGTTCCTTTGACAATCGTTTGCGCCCGGCGGTCCAGCGTCAAATTGCCGGAAGTCTCGACCACTTCCGTGGCCAGGATTCGCCCGTCAAAGTTGACCGTGACGATCATGGTTAACTCGCCATACAGTTTTTTACCGGCCTGCTCAGGAAAGTTGGAGGTGCCCTTGTCTTCAATCTTGCGGCGCAGGTGGTCGTAGTACATCGCGTAAACCTCTTCTCGGGTAGCCGGGCTGATGTAGCGCTTCTTGGGCCTGGCGTTTTCTTCATTGATGCGTTTTTCGATTTCGGCCAGGATGTTGAGCAGCTGCTTGCGCTTTTCTTCTCGTTCAGCCTGCATGGGATCGTTGGCCGGCACGGTCGGGTCCGGTGGCGGCAATGTGGCCAGTTGCTTCTTGATCTGCGCCAGCAGCTGTGTTTGCTGTGCCTGCAAGGCCTCGACCTGGCGCTGCGCGTCTTCGGCTGCGTCGCCGAGCGAGCTCAGGGCCGAGGGTGGCAGCGGTGATGTGGCACGTCCTTTGTCCAGCTCCCCGCCGCCGGCCAAAGAGGCTTGTGCAATGGCTCTGGCAAGTACCGGTTTCTCGGTCGATTTGGCATTCACCAAAATGACTTCAAGCGGCGTATCCTGAAAAACGCGATTGAAGCTTTCCGGCGCAACAAAGCGCGTCGTCAGCACCACCGCGTGAACCAGGGCCGACGCTCCCAGGGCAATTTGCAGTGTGCTGAAGGATTTCACTGAACCGAATTATCGGGCCTAAAGCAGGTTTAGACCGGGCTGCAGGCGACGTCCGACGCTTGACTGGCAGGCTCATCCAGATCGACCGCTATGGCTATTGGCCCGACTGCCGTGGCATCGTCCTGGCCTTCGTCGTCGTCCGGTGTCGCCTCGCCGATTTCTTCGGCAGCTGCGTCAAGGCGTTCAATCACCGCTCCAGTAATGTCAAGGGTGATCTCATTGATTTCACCCAGGCGCACGCGGACTCGGGCACCGCGCGGCAAACCTTGTGCACCCGATGCAGGCAGCACCAGTGGCAGGTCATCGGCCCGTACCAGGTTGTCTCTGAGGGCGGAGGCCGTTATTTCCGTGATGTAGTTTTGCTGCAAGTATTTGAGCGTCCAATAGCGCTCAATGCCTGACTGGAAACCGTTGTAGGCGCTGTAAGCGGCATCAAAGCCCGAGATGATGGAAAAAAGTTCTGCATCTTTGGGCTTGAAGGGTGCCACCAGGGCGGCGGTACGGCCGTGTTTGGCACACGCGATGATTTGCCACTGGTTGACCAGATCGGTGTAGCGGCGCAGCGGTGAGGTGCTCCACGCGTAGCTTTTGACGCCCAGCCCGGCGTGCGGCACGGCCTTCGTTCCCATACGCACCTTCACGCCGGGCGCCAGGCTGGCCTGGCTGCGGTAGATCCCCGGCACGCCATGTTCAGCCAGCCACTGGCCCCAGGTACTGTTGGCCAGAATCATGGCCTCGGCGACGATGAGGTCCAGCGGTGCGCCGCGCTGGCGAGTGGTAATGCTGACCTTCTCGTCGCCGTGAGGTTCTTGTCCGCTGGGGTTATCAAGCTTGAAATTGAAATCGGGGCGGTTGAAGTTTTCAGGTTTGCCGCGCGCCACTTCACGTAGCGATTTAAGATGTTTTGCCAGGCTATGCAAGAAAATAAGCTCTGCAGCCCAATCAATTCCTGCGCATTCAGCTATGTTATTCGTAGCATCAAAAAAAGCCTCGTTGAACGTGCTGTCCAGCACGTCATGGCGCAGATTGGCGGCAATCGGCACCTGTTCCAGCCGGGTCACGGTCTCACGGATTTCCAGCGTGGCTTCGTCGAGCGTGACGTAAAGCGACACGGCCGGACAGTCTCTGCCTTCTTGCAAGGTGTAGTGCTGCACCACCTCATCGGGCAGCATGGTGAGCTTGTAGCCCGGCATGTAGACGGTTGACAACCGCGTCCGACCGAGAAGGTCAATTGGGCTGCCCGGCAGCACAGCCAGGCCAGGCGCTGCGATGTGGATACCCAGCGTGATGCTGCCGGTTCCCAG
>JANOLL010000362.1:0-5357 GCA_031419775.1 Polaromonas sp.
AGTGCCACCGGGAAAGTCATGCCAGCCTTGTCATTCATGCTGACCTGGTTGACGCCCGGCAAAGTGATCTCGGCCGGATCTTCAGCGGTGGCAATGTTGACCCCGGGCTTGTTCAGCAGATTCAGACAGGTGTAGAGCGACACCGTCTTGCCTGAACCGGTAGGCCCGGTAACCAGCACCATGCCATAAGGCCGGGAAATCGCGGCGAGCAAACGTTCTTTTTCTGCAGGCTCATAACCCAGTGCATCGATACCCAATTTGGCACTGCTCGGATCGAGAATACGGATGACGATTTTCTCTCCGTACATGGTCGGCAAGGTGCTGACGCGGAAATCGATCACCCGGTCAGGACCGATTTTGAGTTTCATCTTGCCGTCCTGCGGCACGCGCTTTTCCGAAATATCCAGCTTGGAAATCACCTTGATGCGAGCAGCCAGTTTTTCCTTGATGGCAACCGGGGGAGACGCGATCTCCCGCAATTCACCGTCCACCCTGAATCGAACCCGATAGGTGTGCTCAAACGGTTCAAAATGCAGATCGGACGCACGCATGCTGAACGCATCGAGCAGCATCTTTTGCAGGAACTTGACGACCGGTGCATCTTCGACCTCGGCAACGCTGGTCTCGCTGCTCTCGCTTTGCATGTCAGCGCTGGTTTCGTCAAATTCGAAATCTTCGCCAATGATGCTTTCCATGGCCTCTGCGGCCGAAGTTGTCGAGGCTTCGACCAGCTTGGACAGCTTGTCGTACTCTGCAATCACCCAGTCGACGCCCATCTGGGTGGAAAACTTTATTTTCTCGGCTGCTTCCTGATCAGAAGGGTCAGCCGTCGCAACAATCAGGCGGTTGTTGCGCTTGCTGAGGACGACAATCCTGTAGGTCTGACAGATCTTGGCGTCCAGCAAACCCTTGGGCAGGCGCTGCACATCGATCGCCTCAAGATCCAATAGGGGTGCCGCAAAGGCGGACGACATGGTATGCGCCAAATCAGAGGCTGATACGGCGCCAGAGCCCGTCAACTCGGCGATGAAACTGGTGCGGCTGCCTTGCGCCTTGCGAAAGATGTCTTCGGCAGCTTTTTGGCCCAGTTTCCCGGCCACCACCAACGCTCGACCCAAGCCGGGCAAGGCGATCGAGGACGCGTCATTGAAAGCAGTGCTAACGGCGGCCATGGCTTAGCTGGATTTGCTCATGAGGACATCATTGCTTAACATGGACGGAGTGTAAATCGAAAAGGCCACGCAAGCCCTTTCGGTGTTGGTACCGTACCAAAGACAGAGTGCCTGGTCGGGGTGAGAGGATTCGAACCTCCGGCCTCTACGTCCCGAACGTAGCGCTCCACCAGGCTGAGCTACACCCCGAGGTCAGAAACTGGCCGACTGGACAGTCACCGCTGTGGGCGAGTACCTATCAAGCACGTCGCTCGAGTAGCTGGGAAGCCAGTTGCTCCAGAGCCTGACTGTAAATGTTTTTAGGCAGTAAGTGCAAGGCATTCAGCGCGCGCTGGGCCTCTGCGGCGGCCGCATCCCGGGTAGCACGCAGCGCGCCGGTTTTTTGCACGATGGCAATGATCTGCGCCATCTGCTGGGTGCCCCCTGTTTCGATCGCTTCGCGTATCGTGGCCCGCTCCGCGTCACTGGCGCGCTGCATCGCGATGATGAGGGGCAAGGTGGCTTTTCCTTCGCGCAGGTCGTCCCCAAGGTTCTTGCCCATTTCGGAAACCTCGCCGTCATAGTCGAGCACGTCATCAATGACCTGAAAGGCAGTACCTAGCGCTTGCCCATAATCCGCGCAGCTTTGCTCCACTTGCTCGGACGACTGCGCCAGCAAGGCTGCCAACCGGGAACTGGCCTCGAAGAGCTTGGCGGTCTTGGAGCGAATCACCAGCAGGTAGGCCTCTTCCGAGAGGGTGGCGTCGTGCATGTTCATGAGTTGCTGAACCTCCCCCTCAGCAATCACATTGGTCGCTTCTGACAAGGTCTGCATGACCCGCATGTTCCCGGCCTCCACCATCATCTGAAAGGCCCGGGAATACAGAAAATCGCCCACCAGCACACTGGCAGGGTTGCCGAACGACTCGTTGGCAGTCGCGCGCCCGCGTCGCAGGGTCGATGCATCCACCACATCGTCGTGCAGCAAGGTGGCGGTGTGAATGAATTCCACCACGGCTGCCAAATTAAAGCGTTGGTCGCCCCGATAGCCCAAAGCGCCGCACATCAGCAACAGCAAGGCCGGGCGCAAGCGCTTGCCGCCAGCGGCGACAATATATTGCGACACTTGGCTGACTAAGGCCACCTCGGACTGGAGTCGACGTCCAATCACGGTGTCCACCTCCCGCATGTCGTCGGCAATCAGTGCTAGAGCAGCGGCGGTGCTGGTGGAATGGGCAGACAAGAGACTTTCCGGGTTTTGAGATTGCGGCGATTATAGGAAGGCGGACCCGCAAGCCAGGCACATCATCTGACCGGTTTTCCGAGGCGAACCGATGTTAGTGGCCATTTACGTGCTCCCATGCTAGAATCGAGGGCTCTGCAGAAATCCGTCTGCGGAACTCAATTTACGAGGTCTTACATGTACGCGGTCATAAAAACCGGTGGCAAACAATACAAAGTTGCTTCTGGTGAAAAAATTAAAGTAGAACAGATTGCTGCGGACGTAGGCCAAGAGATCGTTATTGACCAGGTATTGGCTGTCGGAGAAGGCAGTTCACTCACGGTCGGTACGCCCTTGGTGCTAGGTGCCACTGTCACAGTCACGGTTCTTTCTCACGGCAGGCACGACAAAGTGCGCATCTTCAAAATGCGCCGTCGCAAGCACTATCAAAAACGCCAGGGTCATCGGCAGAACTTCACTGAACTGCAAATCGGCGTGATCGCCGGCTAAAGCGCTACAGGCATCAGGAGCACTTCAAAATGGCACAGAAAAAAGGCGGCGGCTCTACGCGAAACGGGCGTGATTCACAGCCCAAAATGCTCGGCGTCAAAAAATTTGGCGGCGAAGTCATCAACGCAGGCAGCATCATCGTGCGCCAGCGCGGCACCCGCTTTCACCCTGGCGTGAATGTCGGCATTGGCAAAGACCACACGCTGTTTGCACTGGTCGACGGTCAGGTTTCGTTTGCGATTAAAGGTGCGCTGAACAAGCATACCGTCAACGTGACCCCCGCTAGCGCGACACCAGCCTGAGTTGCTTGCGTCGATACGTTGCGTCGACTCACCGAAGCCCCGACCTGTCGGGGCTTTTTTGTTTGTAAACTGAACCCCTGCCGGTTGGCGTTCGTCACGCCCGCCGCACCCAGTCACCATGAAATTCGTTGATGAAGCCTTTGTAGACATTGCCGCAGGCGATGGGGGTGCTGGCTGCGTCTCGTTCAGCCACGAGAAGTACAAGGAGTTTGGCGGACCGAACGGCGGGGACGGCGGACGTGGCGGACACGTTTATGCGGTTGCCGACGTCAATCTGAACACTCTGGTGGATTTTCGCTTTTCGCGCCGGCATGAGGCCAGAAACGGCGGGCATGGGATGGGTTCCGACATGTTTGGCGCCAAGGGCGATGACATCATTCTGAAAATGCCGGTTGGCACCATCTTGACCGATGCTGAAACCGGCGAAACACTGTTTGAGCTGCTGGTGCCCGGCGAGCAGGTACTGATCGCAAAAGGTGGGGATGGGGGTTTCGGCAATCTGCGCTTTAAAAGTTCCACCAACCGGGCGCCCCGCAGCAAAACGCCGGGCTGGCCGGGTGAGCGCAAAAGTCTGAAACTGGAACTTAAGGTGTTGGCGGACGTTGGCCTGCTCGGCATGCCCAATGCGGGCAAATCCACCTTCATCACAGCGGTTTCAAATGCCCGGCCCCGAATTGCCGACTACCCGTTCACCACGCTGCATCCCAATCTGGGCGTGGTACGGGTCGGGCCCGAGCAGAGTTTTGTGGTGGCAGATTTGCCCGGTCTGATCGAAGGCGCGTCTGAAGGCGCAGGCCTGGGTCACCTGTTTTTGCGCCACTTGCAGCGCACCCGCCTGCTGCTGCATATCGTTGATTTGGCGCCTTTCGACGATACCGTCGACCCGGTTGCTCAGGCTAAAGCCATTGTTGGTGAGCTCAAAAAATACGACGAGGCCCTGTATAAAAAGCCGCGCTGGCTGGTGCTCAACAAACTCGACATGGTCGATAGCGACAAGCGGTCTGACATCGTCAAGGATTTTGTCAAACGCTTCAAGTTCAAAGGTCCGGTCTTTGAAATTTCGGCGCTGACCCGGGAAGGCTGTGAACAGCTGATCAAAACGATTTACCAGCATGTCAAGCAAGTCCAGAAAAGCGAACAGCCGGTGGAAGAAGTTGACCCGCGATTTGTAGTGTTGCCACCAGAGCCGCCCTCAGCCGAGTGACCCAACCAGCGCCGGCGATTTCATTAGCTATATAAGATATAGCAGCATAAGTCCATATTCATTGGGCTTGAGCCCTAGATGCCATTAAAAATGCAGGAATTATCAGGTTCTTCGGTTCTTCTTCACGCCAGACGCATTGTGGTCAAAGTGGGTTCTAGCCTCGTGACCAATGAAGGTCGGGGTCTTGACGCAGAAGCCATCGCGCATTGGTGCGAGCAACTGGCCAGCCTGGTCAAGGATGGACGTGAAGTGATCATGGTCAGCAGCGGCGCGATTGCAGAAGGCATGAAACGCCTGGGCTGGTCCACTCGACCCAAAGCCATCCACGAGCTGCAAGCTGCCGCCGCGGTCGGCCAGATGGGACTGGTGCAGGTCTATGAATCCAAGCTGCGTGAGAACGGCATAGGCAGCGCGCAGGTCCTGCTGACCCATGCCGACCTGGCTGACCGGGAGCGCTATCTCAACGCCAGAACCACCCTGCTGGCGCTGCTGCAACTGGGCGTCGTTCCGGTCATCAATGAAAACGATACCGTTGTCAACGATGAGATCAAGTTTGGCGACAACGACACCCTGGGCGCGCTGGTGGCTAACCTGGTGGAGGCCGATGCGCTGATCATTTTGACGGACCAGAAGGGTCTGTATACCGCCGACCCGCGCAGAGACCCCGCAGCCCAGTTTGTACAGATTGGCAAGGCCGGCGACGCCGCACTGGAAGCGATGGCTGGCGGTGCGGGATCCAGCATTGGTCGCGGCGGCATGATCACCAAAATCTTGGCTGCCAAACGTGCCGCCGGATCGGGTGCCTCCACCGTCATCGCCTGGGGACGCGAACCGCAAGTGCTGATCCGCCTGAGTCAGGGAGAATCGATTGGCACCCTGCTGGTTGCACAAACCCAGAAAAATCAGGCCCGTAAGCAATGGATGGCTGACCACCTGCAGATGCGGGGCTCCGTCACGGTGGATCCGGG
>JANOLL010000363.1:0-4948 GCA_031419775.1 Polaromonas sp.
GGGTGCAGCATCAACTCGTCCCACTTGTGCGCGGAAGTGGTTGGTAGCAAATCGAGGCGGCGCATCTCGCTGGACTCCAGCGCCTCCCACTGCCCTTTGACCAGCCCCTCAGCCATGCCGTCTAGCAGTTCATCAACTGCCTTGCCTTCATCGACAGACTGGTTGCACAGCAGCACCATATCGCAACCTGCGTTGAGTGCCGCCATCGCGGCTTGGCTGTAACTGACCTCCTTGCCGTCGAGCAAGCGGGCGCCGGCCATGCTGAGGTCGTCGCTGAAAATCGCACCGCCAAAGCCCAACTGGCCGCGCAAAATGTAGGTCAGCCACTTTTCTGAAAAGCCGGCTGGTCGCGCATCGACTTTGGGATAGACCACATGCGCTGGCATCACGCTGGCCAGCGTGGTGTTGAGCCAGTCGTAGGGGGCAGCGTCATCGGCCAGGATGGCCTTCAGGCCGCGTGGGTCGACCGGGATGTCGGTGTGTGAGTCGGCCTTGACGAAGCCGTGGCCAGGAAAATGCTTGCCGCAGTTGGCCATGCCGCTTTGCAACAGGCCATGCATCAGGCTTTTAGCGAGCAAGGCAACCACGCGCGGGTCGCGGCCAAACGCGCGGTCACCGATGATGCTGCTTTCCCCATAGTCAAGGTCCAGCACCGGAGTAAAGCTGAGGTCAACACCGCAGGCGCGCAGTTCGGCGCCCAGAACATAGCCGCAGGCGGTCGCCGCATTGGTGGCGCCGAGCTGGTCTTTCACCCACTGCTGGCCAAGCGCACGCATGGGCGGCAGATGGGTAAAACCGTCGGTCCTGCAACGCTGGACGCGCCCGCCTTCATGGTCAATGCAAATCAGCAAGTCCCGGCGGATACTTTTGATCTCTGCACATAAATCACGAAGCTGACGGCGGTTTTCCCAGTTGCGGCCAAACAGGATGATTCCACCGGTCAGCGGGTTCTTCAGTCGCCGGCGGTCTGCTTTAGTCAGGCTTAAGCCAGCAACGTCAATGATCAGGGGGGCGTGTGGACTCATGAAACGGATTCCAATTTACTATAAATTTAATAGCTAACTGCGCAATAGATACGTGCGCTATGGCTCTTTTTTCTCTATGACGCAAAAACTGGCTGCATAGTCGCTCTCATCGGTCAGGCTGACATGGGCGGTGAGCCCGCGCACTGCAAACCAGGTCTTCAGTGCGCCGTACAAAACAATTTCAGGCTTTCCGCTGGCAGCTTTGGCGATTTCGCAATGCCGCCAGGTCATCGGCAGGCGCATGCCCATGCCTATCGCTTTGCTGAAAGCTTCTTTGGCGGAAAATCGCGTGGCCAGAAAACTGATGCCGCGGTCGGGCCACCGGGCATTGCGTGCTTTCCACGTTGCCAACTCACCTTCGCTGAGGATTCGTTTCGCGAAACGCTCACCGTGACGCTCCAGGCTGGCGCGAATGCGGCGAATGTCGCAAATATCGGTACCAATGCCGTAGATCATCCGGCAGCAGGGGCTGCATAAGCCTCGTCAATGCAGCGCAAATAGTCCTTGACCGCAGCGACATAGCCCAGTTCCAGCGCGTCGGCTATCAGGGCGTGACCAATTGAGACTTCCAGCACGCCAGGCACCGCGCGTAAAAATTCGGTGAGGTTGTCACGGTTCAGGTCGTGGCCGGCGTTGACGCCTAAGTCGAGCGCCGCCGCGGCCTTTGAAGCCAAAACAAACTGGTTCAAGACCTTGGCTTTGCCGCTGCCCGACCAGGCGCGCGCAAAGGTTTCGGTGTAAAACTCCACGCGGTCTGCGCCAATAGCCTTGACACCGGGCATGGCTCCGGGAACCGGGTCCATGAACAGGCTGACCCGCACACCACGCGCCTGCACCTGCTTGATCAGCGGCTGCAAACGCTCAGCATCAGTCAGAATATTCCAGCCATGGTCGCTGGTAAATTGGCCTTCGCTATCGGGCACAAAGGTGCACTGGTGCAAAGGCAAGCCCCTAGCAGATAGGTCATGCGCGAATTCCATCAGGTTGTAATAAGGATTGCCTTCAATGTTGAATTCCCGGCCTGGCCAGTCCTTCATCATGGCGGCAATTTCATACACATCGTCACTGCGAATATGCCGCTGGTCTGGCCGAGGATGAACCGTGATGCCGCTCGCACCGGCTTCCAGACACAGGCGCGCAGCGCGGACGACATCAGGGACTCCCAGGTGTCGCGTGTTTCGCAACAGGGCAACCTTGTTCACATTCACCGACAGCGAAGTGGGCGGGCGAGATGGTTTGGTGTTAGCAGTGCTCATGGCGGTTAAAAAGCCTGTAGGTCCATCATCATTTGCCGAGTTTTTAAAACCCTGACATCGCAATGGTAGTGCAGCATGGTGCGCAGTTGGGCTTTGAGTTCCGGAAGGTGGTTCACGCAGGCATGCATGGTGTCCAAAAATGGTGAATTTCCGTCGAGCGCCGCCTGCAGCGCCTGCCATTGCCCGCCACTGAGGCTGCTGCGGTCATCATCATGCGCTTCCCGCAGACCGGCTTCGGCCAGCAGGACATACTGCACGTCCGGCTCCAGGTCAGAAAGCGTCGCAGTTTGCTGATTGAGCACCGGCAACAGGCCAATATCGCGCAGCAAACGCAATTCAAAAGCCCGCAGAGCAACCTGCAAGGTGTCCAGGCTTGAGCTGGCCAATAACTGCACGGTAGCCGAGTAGGCGTCGAACAGCGCCGGGTGCGGATCGTCGCGCGCCAACAGGCGCATCAACAATTCGTTGAGGTAATAGCCCGACAGCAAGGCGTCGCCGGTTGGCATGACATGACCACCTTGCCATTCTGCCCCCTTCAAGTTACGGATTTCAGCGTCTCCGCCAAAAGCAATGTGCAAGGGCTGCAGCGGCAACAGGATGGGGCGGAAACTCGAACTCGGCTTTTTGGCACCGCGCGCAATCAGCGCAACCCGGCCGTAGGTTCGGGTAAAGACCTCCAGAATCAGGCTGGACTCGCTCCAGTCGTAGCGATGCAAGACATAAGCGGGCTCGTCAGTGATGCGCTTGAGGACCACTGCCGGCACGGCTACTCGTAGCCAAAAGTTTTAACCCGCGCCTCATCGTCAGCCCAGCCCGACCTGACCTTGACCCAGATTTCAAGAAACACCTTGCCGCCGGTGAGCGTTTCCAGTTCGTGCCGGGCCTCGGTTCCGATGCGTTTGAGCTTTTCGCCCTTCTCCCCAATGATCATGCCCTTGTGGCCATCGCGCTCCACCACGATGGTCGCGGCTATTTTGCGCAGCGTGCCCTCTTCTTCATATTTGTCGATGATCACGGTAGAGGTGTAGGGCAGCTCGTCACCGGTTAGCCGAAAAAGCTTTTCCCTAATGATTTCAGCAGCCATGAAGCGGTCGCTGCGGTCAGTCAGCTCATCGGCACCATGCATCCACGGCTGCACGGGCAGGTATTTCTCGCAGATGCCAAACAGACGCTCGATGTCTTTCGCATTGTTGGCCGACATGGGCACAAACTCGGCAAAGTTGTGGCGCTCCTGCATGGCTTTGAGCCAGGGCGCAATATCAGCACGCCGGTGAATCAGGTCGAATTTGTTGGCCAACAAGATGGCTGGCGTCTTTTTGGGTAACAGCTGCAGAACCTTGTCATCGGCCTGGTTGAATTGGCCGGCCTCAACGACAAAAACAATCAGGTCCACATCGTTGACAGCGCCCACCACGGTTCGATTGAGCGACCGGTTCAGCGCGTAGCCGTGCCGGGTCTGGAAACCAGGGGTGTCGACAAACACATACTGGGTGGCGTCAACGGTACGCATGCCGGTGATGCGGTGCCGGGTAGTTTGCGCCTTGCGGGAGGTGATGCTGATTTTCTGCCCGACCAGGGAATTGAGCAGCGTGGACTTTCCGACATTGGGCTTGCCCACAATGGCAATCAGGCCGCAACGCTGGCTCTCTGGCGGCGGCGCGGAAACGAGCTCAGGCACGTTGGGCTGGGCCGGCTCTGAACGGGCCCGCACCGACAAAGCCTTGGCTAGCATGGCGTCGAGCGACTGTTGCTCGCCAGAAGAAGTTGCTTTGCCGCCCATGTTTTTGGCAGGCTTGCTTTTAGGAGAGGTCATGGTCTGCCAGGGTTGGGCGAGTCGTTTGGTTGCCGTCGGCAGCTGTCAGGAGTCAGGCGTCGAGTGTTTTGACAAATGCCAGCATGGCCGTTGCAGCAGCCTGCTCTCCGGCGCGACGTGAACCGCCGATGCCACGCTCAGCCCGACGGTACTCGGCAATTTCACATTCCACATCGAAAATCTGTTTGTGAGCCGCGCCCTGCGTCCCGACTACCCGGTAAATAGGAAGATTCATTTTGCGACCTTGCAACCATTCCTGCAGCTCGGTCTTGGGATCTTTGCCGATCGCCTGCATCTGAGCATTGATTTCAACATTCTCAAACAGTCGCCTCACCAGTGTTGCTGCAGCGTCGTAACCCGCGTCGAGGTAGACGGCACCGATCACCGCCTCTAAAGCATCCGCCAGGATGGACGGACGCCGCTGGCCACCGGATCGGGCTTCACCTTCTCCCAGACGCAATACCTCGGGCAGGCCGAGAGCAATCGCAATTTGATGCAAGGTCTCCTGCTTGACAAAATTGGCACGCACCCGCGACAAATCGCCCTCGGGCAAGTCGCTGAGTTGCTCGTACAGCAGCCCAGCAACCGCCAGATTAAGGACCGAATCGCCCAAAAACTCGATGCGTTCGTTGTGGTCCGACGAAAAGCTGCGGTGGGTGAGGGCCTGTGCCAGCAGCCTCGGGTTGGTAAATTCATGCTGCAAGCGCTTTTGCAGCGACTGCAAATTGGGACTTAAGGTGGGGCTGGGACGCACGTATCTGGCGATCGCTTACTTCGAGTTTCCGGTGTACTTTAGAAGCAGATAAGCGGGACCGCCGATGTGGATTTCCTTGTTGTAGGCAAAAGCCACCACG
>JANOLL010000364.1:0-4496 GCA_031419775.1 Polaromonas sp.
ACCAGTTGCAACATATTTTCCGTGGTCCTGATCACCACCGGGATCACGATCAGTGCCAAGGCAAGCACCCCTGCCCACCCCGAAAACGACTTGAAATAGGAGACCACAACTGCATACACAAACAGTCCAATCACGATGGACGGCGCAGACAACAAAATATCGTTGACAAATCGGGTGACAGTTGCCAGCCACCCTTTCACGTTGTACTCAGCCAAATAAATGCCTGCCATGATGCCAATAGGCGTGCCGACGAACGTCGCCAGAACCACCATCAAGAACGAGCCGTAGATCGCGTTGGCAATTCCACCGACGTCGTTGGGAGCGGGGGTCATTTGGGTAAAGGTCGCCAGGGCGATGCCGCCAATGCCAAGGCGAACGGTCTCCCACAAAATCCAGAAAAGCCAAAAAAGGCCAAAAAGCATGGCGCCCAGTGACAGGGTGAGGGCAATCTTGTTGACCAGCTTGCGACGCGCAAATTTGACAAGACGCTCATCACGAATGCTTGCGCTCACGTTCTCACACCTTCGTTTTTCTTCAACTGCGCGAGCAGCAGTTTGGACAGGGACAGGACGACAAAAGTAATGAAAAACAGAACCAGACCGAGATAAATCAGGGCAGCCTGATGAAGGCCCTCGGCCGCTTCGGCAAATTCATTGGCGAGCGCGGAGGTAATGCTGTTCGCGGCCTGAAACAGACTCAGGGAATCGAGTTGGTTAAAGTTACCGATCACAAAGGTCACTGCCATGGTTTCACCGATGGCGCGACCCAAACCCAGCATGATGCCGCCCACCACACCCGCTTTGGTGTAAGGCAGCACTACTTTAAAAACCACTTCCCAGGTAGTAGAGCCGAGGGCGTAGGCAGACTCCTTGAGCAAGACAGGAGTCACGTCAAACACGTCGCGCATGACCGAGGCGATAAAGGGAATGATCATGATCGCCAAAATAATGCCGGCTGAGAGGATGCCAATGCCCACTGGCGGTCCCGATACCAACGCCCCCAGATAGGGAACGCCAGCGAATACCGCCTGTAAGGGCTGCTGCACGTAAGTGGCCAGTATGGGTCCAAAAACCAACAGACCCCACATGCCATAAACAATGGAAGGACCTGCAGCCAACAATTCGATCGCCGTCCCCCACGGCCGTTTAAGCCAAGCCGGCGATAACTCAGTCAAAAACAGGGCGATGCCGAAGCTGATCGGCACCGCAATTACCAGGGCAATGAAGGAGGTGGCAAGCGTGCCATAAATCATCACCAGCCCGCCGTACTCGTTTTTGACAGGATCCCACACACTGCTCGTCAAAAATCCAAGCCCATACTTCGTGATGGCAGGCCAGGCCCCGACGACCAGAGACAGCAAAATTCCGAGCAAAAGCGCCAAAGTCAGCCAGGCTGCCCCCTGAGCAGCCCAGCCGAAAAAAAGATCCGCGAGCGGACTTTTGCGTTTGTTGTTTCCAGAAGGAGGATTGGTCATGCGACGCCCTGCAGACCCTGACATCTGGTCAAAGTCTGCAGGATTGGCTGGTAGTGTTGAGGACACGCAAAAAACTTTTGCAAGTATATGGCGTTGCCGGGCCAGCTAGGCTATTTGAACGCGACGGCTTTACCGGATGTATCTTTGATGTCAGCCCATGCTTTTTCGATGATGAGCTTCACGCTCGCTGGCATGGGAACATAGTCCAGGTCGTCGGCAGTCTTGTCGCCGCTTTTGTATGCCCAGTCAAAAAACTTCAGCGATGCCGTGGCCTGTGCCGGTTTGTCCTGCGCCTTGTGCATCAAAATAAAAGTTGCACCAGTGATAGGCCAGGAATCTTTGCCAGGCTGCTCAGTGAGAATTTGATAAAAGCTCTTGGACCACTCGGCACCGGCAGCGGCAGCTTTGAAGGCGCTGTCGTCAGGCGATACGAAGCTGCCGGCCGCGTTTCTCATTTGAGCAAACGTCATCTTGTTTTGCTTGACGTAGGCATACTCCACATAACCAATTGAATTTGGCAGGCGCCCGACAAAAGCGGCAACGCCTTCATTGCCTTTGCCACCTGCGCCGACTGGCCAATTGACCGCCGTGCCTTCACCCACTTTGGTTTTCCACTCTGGATTGACTTTGCTCAGATAGTTGGTAAATATAAAGCTGGTGCCCGATCCGTCCGCGCGGCGAACGGGGGAAATGGAGGCATCTGGCAAGGGCAGCGTAGGGTTCAAAGCCTTGATCGCGGGGTCATTCCAGTTGGTGATTTTTCCTAAGTAGATGTCACCCAACACTTGCCCCGTAAGCTTGAGCTGGCCCGGATTGATACCTTTGATGTTTACCACGGGGACCACGCCGCCAATGACGGTAGGAAACTGCACCAAACCTTTTTTGGCGAGCTCATCGTCTTTCAGGGGAGCATCAGATGCACCGAAGTCGACTGTTTTAGCCTCAATTTGCCGCAATCCGGCGCCAGAACCTACCGATTGGTAGTTGATCTTGATGCCAGTTGCTTTGTTGTAGTCGGCAGCCCACTTGGAATAAAGAGGTGCAGGAAAGCTGGCGCCTGCGCCCGTCACATCTTGCGAAGCAGCCACCGTGGCAAAAGACACCGCAGCAACACTTAGTACGAAAGTCACAGACGCTTTGGAGCTTGAATTCATCAGAACACCTATTGGGTTGGTAAAAAAGATAACCAGACTTTAAAAAGCTTATGTGACAAAGGCATGACATAGCCCTCTAGACCTCCGTAAATTTTTTGTAATCTCCCCAGCTAGAAAGGCCATGTCACAGAATTTTGTAGGTTTGTGTCACGAGTTTGTCATCGATTGCTCTTACGCTTCCGCTTGACTTAACTAGGAGAGTTTTCATGTCAAACGTACGCATTCGTCACTTTGCTGTTTTATCAGTTGTCGTTGCCGCCCTTTCAGGATGCGCCACGCAACAAATGCCAGTGTCTGTAGCAGACACCATCGCTGCAAGCCCGCAGCTCAGCACCCTCAGCGGACTTGTGGTGAAGGCAGGGCTGACCGAAACCCTCAAATCCAGCGGCCCCTTCACTGTATTTGCGCCAACAAACGAAGCATTCGCCAAGGTTCCCGCCAAAACCATGGACGACCTTAGCAAAAATCCAGAACGACTCAAAGCGGTCCTCACGTATCACGTTTTGAGCAGCAAGGTGATGGCAGCTGAAGTAAAAAACAGCAATGTAAAAACCGTTAATGGCGCCAACCTGGCTGTGTCAAAAGCCGGGCAGTTTGTCACGGTTGAAGATGCCATGGTTCAAAAAGCCGATGTCGCAGCCACCAACGGCGTCGTCCATATCGTGGACAGTGTGTTGATCCCCCCTGCCAGATAAAAGCCAGCCCGCAGGCGCGGCAAGCTAAATCTGGCTTGCGGCGTATTTGAGGCGACTTACCCTGGCGAGAAGTTGCATCGAGTAGCAGCTGGTCTTCATCATTTCAAACTATTTAAAACGAATGGCGGACATGGCTCCGCCGGGAGTTCTGTTTTGCCCTTGTCAAAATCACCGTCCAACCGGCGCTTGTGGCTGAAGCAAGCCAGCTTATATAGTGCAATGGTTGCCCTGCCTAGCTGGGCACAACCCGCCAGGGTGACAGCGGGACAGCGCAGTGTGACGATAGCTCAGATTGTTGACTTTTCGCAGGTCCAGCAAGACGTATCTAAAGACTTTTTGATCGGCTCTCGCGCGGTCTGGCAGGACGTCAATCTGCGCGGTGGCATACGAGGCCGCCCGGTCCAACATCTGTCAGTCGAAACGGACGGTACGCCCTCCAGCGTCCGCGCTGCGCTTGAGTCAGTCAAAGGCAACGCCTCTTGCGTCGTCATGTCTGGTAGCGTTGGCGATCAAATTGCAAGTCAGGTCGTTGCGCTGGCACGTCAGGAAGGACTGAATATGGCGCACACTGCACCATGGCTGCAAAACTCAAGCCTGGAAGTAGACGACAAGACATTCCCGATATTTGCAGCCCGCCAGGAACAGATCAGCTTTGCGCTGAAATCCCTGTCAGTCATGGGCATGACCGAACTTGGTGCTGTTTATGGCTCTGCGCAAGATTACTCGTCCTACCATGCGGAGGTGGCGCGCATTGCCAACAGCATGCAGCTCAAACTACTGTCTTTTCAGGGTGGCAACGAACTACGGGCGCTGGGGCAAAAACTGACGGCACGCACACCGGCTGTGCTTTTGTTCGTGGGCGGTACACCCGAGCTTGCGGAGTTCACTCAAGGGCTTGAGAAACAAGCACGCCAGCGGTTCATCGTTGCACTTGCAGATGTCAATCTGCAAACCATGCTGCAAATGGGCGCTGCAAAAAATACGCCTGTGATCGCCACGCAGCCTGTGCCTACAGTCAACGCAAGTTTGCCGATCGTTAGATCTTACCGAGAGACCATGACAAGGCTATTTGACGAACCGCCGACACCGTTGAGTCTGGCAGGATTCATCGCGGCACGCTACACCTATGAAGTTTTAAACGATATCGATGGCCCACTTACCCGCCAGTCCGCA
>JANOLL010000365.1:0-1620 GCA_031419775.1 Polaromonas sp.
GCTTGTGCGGATGCGCCGGTGATGCTGGTCAATGACCTCACCATGTGCAGCTTCATGAGTCACGAAAAACTGGACCAGCTGATTGCCGGTCTTCAATCTGCCGAGGCAAAGTCATCATGATGCTTTCTTCAATGAGCGGTACCAACGGTGCGGCGCAAAGTGTGTTGGCGCAATTTGCGGCCACCGGTGTTCAAAGCTGTTTTCATGGGCGCCACATCAGCCCGCAAATCCTGGCTGATTTGAACGGCAGTAACTGGCGCTTGAAAGACTACGAATCACGTGGTGGCTACCAGGCATTGCGAAAAATTTTGGCGCAGGGTGACGCCGCAGCACCTGATGACGCACCTGTTGCGGGTATGACGCCCGATCAAGTGATTGCCGAAGTCAAGGCCAGCGGACTGCGCGGTCGTGGTGGTGCAGGTTTTCCGACTGGGTTGAAGTGGAGCTTCATGCCGCGCCAGTTCCCAGGTCAAAAGTACCTGGTCTGCAACTCGGACGAAGGCGAGCCCGGTACCTGCAAGGACCGCGACATCATGCAGTACAACCCGCACAGCGTGATTGAAGGCATGGCCATTGCCGCTTACGCGATGGGGATCAGCGTAGGCTACAACTACATCCACGGCGAAATTTTTGCTACTTATCAGCGCTTTGAAGAAGCGCTGGAAGAAGCCCGGGCTGCGGGTTTGCTCGGCGACAAGATTCTGGGCAGCAGCTTCAACTTTCAACTGCATGCCACGCACGGGTTCGGCGCCTATATCTGCGGCGAAGAAACCGCGCTGCTCGAATCGCTGGAAGGCAAAAAGGGCCAGCCCCGCTTCAAGCCACCTTTTCCTGCCAGCTTTGGCCTGTATGGCAAGCCGACCACCATCAATAACACCGAAACTTTTGCGGCGGTGCCGTGGATCATTCGCAACGGCGGCCAGGCTTACCTCGAATGCGGCAAGCCCAACAACGGCGGTACCAAAATTTATTCTGTATCCGGCGATGTGGAGTTGCCCGGCAACTATGAGGTGCCGCTGGGGACGCCATTTGCCAAGTTGCTGGAACTCGCTGGCGGTGTACGCAAGGGCCGCACGCTGAAGGCCGTGATTCCTGGCGGGTCTTCGTCACCCGTTTTGCCAGCTTCCATCATGATGGAGTGCACCATGGACTATGACTCGATTGCCAAAGCGGGTTCCATGCTGGGATCTGGCGCCGTGATCGTGCTCGACGACAGCCGTTGCATGGTCGAGTCTCTTAAGCGCCTGTCGTACTTCTACATGCACGAATCGTGCGGCCAGTGCACTCCTTGTCGTGAAGGGACGGGCTGGTTGTGGCGAATGGTGGACCGCATCCACAATGGTCAAGGCAAACAGACCGATCTGGATCTGCTCAATTCAGTTGCTGACAACATCCAGGGGCGCACCATTTGCGCGCTGGGTGATGCTGCAGCCATGCCGGTGCGCGCGATGATCAAGCATTTCCGTCATGAGTTCGAAGCCATGATTCCTAACAAGGCAGCTCAGCCTCAAGCGGTCTGAACGCGTGGATAAAACATATGGTTGAAATCCAACTCGACGGCCAGAAAGTCGACGTGCTCGAAGGCAGCACGATCATGCATGCGGCTGAAAAAGCCGGCAC
>JANOLL010000366.1:0-9159 GCA_031419775.1 Polaromonas sp.
GCTCTTTTGCTTTCAGGAGTTCCGAATCATGATGGTCCTTTATTCAGGTACAACCTGCCCCTTCTCGCACCGTTGCCGTTTTGTACTGTTTGAAAAAGGCATGGATTTCGAGATCCGTGACGTGGACCTTTACAACAAGCCCGAAGACATCAACGTGATGAATCCGTATGGCCAGGTTCCTATTCTGGTGGAACGCGACTTGATTCTCTATGAGTCCAATATCATCAATGAATACATCGACGAGCGCTTTCCGCACCCACAGCTGATGCCGGGCGACCCGGTCGATCGGGCCAGAGTGCGGCTGTTTTTGCTCAACTTTGAAAAAGAGTTGTTCGTTCATGTCAGCACGCTCGAATCGCGAGCTGCGAAGGGCAATGACAAGGCGCTTGAAAAAGCGCGTTCACACATTCGCGATCGACTGACCCAGCTGGCACCGATTTTCCTGAAAAACAAGTTCATGCTGGGTGATAACTTTTCTATGCTGGACGTTGCTATTGCGCCGCTGCTCTGGCGACTCGACTACTACGATATTGATCTTTCCAAAAATGCAGCGCCCTTGCTCAAGTATGCGGAGCGCATTTTTTCCCGCCCTGCTTACATCGAGGCGTTGACGCCGTCTGAAAAGGTCATGCGCAAATAACTATGGTTCAGGCCTGTCGTCCCCAGTTGTCCAACGCGTGTCCCTGGCTGTGATGTGAAAGAGACGAATTCATGAATGCCCTGGATTCAGCTTCAACACGTCCCTACCTGGTGCGGGCGTTGTACGAGTGGTGCACAGATAACGGTTTGACGCCCTATGTGGCCGTCGCCGTGGATGAGACTGTGCAGGTGCCCCGGGAGTACGTCAAAAACAATGAAATTGTCTTGAACATCAGCTTTGACGCCACCTCTTCCTTGAAACTGGGCAATGACTTCATAGAATTCAAAGCGCGATTTGCGGGCAGTGCCCGCGACATCATGGTTCCAATTGGTCGGGTGATCGCCATTTATGCGCGTGAAAACGGGCAAGGCATGGCTTTTCCGCTTACCACCCCCGGACATTCGTCGCCGACTGGCCTGTTGTCACTGACCACTTCTGCCCACGGCGGTGAGTCGATGGAATCCAAGGACACGGCTGGTGGGCCGGTACCTGCACCAGCGCACGCGGCGCCCGGGCCGGACAGCCGGATTGTGCAACTGGTGCCGGCTGACAGCGCTGCGATCACTGGGGACGATGGCCCGACTCCGCCTGAGCCGCCCAGACCTCAGCAGGGTCGCCGTCCCGCCCTTAAGCGCGTCAAGTAAAATAGTTTTTGTGCCGATTTAGCTCAGTTGGTAGAGCAACCGCCTTGTAAGCGGTAGGTCATCAGTTCGATTCCGATAATCGGCACCATTTTTGCAACCTTTTGGCTTACAGGGCGTGAGTCTCTGAGCCAAATATCGTCTAAGCTTTCAGCCCTCACCACAGTTGCTTGGAGCCACTTCACCGGCTTTTCATTAGGATTTTCAGCCGAATTGAGGTAATCTTTGACCCTTTGGCGGTAAGGTGGTTCAACAGAAGCGGACAAAGCTGGCGCAGCTTGGCTGCAGCCGCATTGCTGTTGACCAGCAGACACCAACTGTCACCGTCGATGGGTCCGGCTTTGATGGCACTGCGAAGCGCCTCCGGTATCAAGGACTCAACGGCTTTCAATCGAGCACTGGATTCTTCAATCAGCTCGGCAAGACGGGCGAGTGGTGGCGATGTTTCAAGCGCCTGGCGAACTGTCACCGTGGGTGACAACTTGGCGTTTTTAGGCGGATAGGGGTTCTGATTCACGGCAAACGAGTGGTCAGGGGCATTTCGATTTGAACATGGGGTTAACGAGTGCATTTAATTATCACGGATGCGTGGCTGGCTAAAAGCAGGGCGATTCACCTTAGCGGTAGCCAACTGGTGCTGGCGGGTTTTGTGGCAGCGCTGAGTTTGATGGTGGTTGCCGCGGGTATGTACCACTGGGTTTTTCTCAAGGGCGCGCGCGAGGGTTGGCCGGTGATCGGTTCACTGGTCAAGCTTGTGACCAAGGATGAATTTGAGCAGCGCGACCGCTTCGTGCGCGAAAACATCGACGTGATGGCCAAGCGTTTGGGTGAAATGCAAGCCAAGATGATGCAGCTGGAGTCGCTCGGCGAGCGCGTTTCGGGGCTGGCTGGCGTCAACCCTGCCGACATCAAACCCAGCATGGGAAGTGGTGGCGCGCTGATTGGCAGTCGCTCATTGACCATGGAAGAACTGCAAGGAACGCTGGCCGAACTGGACAAGTTGACGGACCAACGCGTGGACCTTATGACGGTCATGGAGTCGCGACTTTTTGACCAGAAGATCCGGAAATTGATGGTGCCTACGCAAGCTCCGGTTGCGGGCGGTGTGTTGGGCTCCTCGTTTGGCTGGCGAATAGACCCTTTTAACGGTCGGTCCGCGCTTCACTCGGGACTTGATTTCCCGGCTGAGCATGGCACACCGATACTGGCTGCAGCCGGTGGCGTGGTCGTCACACAGGAATACCACGCCGCCTATGGAAACATGGTGGAAATCGATCATGGCAACGACCTGGTGACGCGCTACGCCCATGCGGCCAAAGTACTGGTAAAAAAAGGTGACCTGGTCAAACGCGGGCAGAAAGTCGCAGAAGTGGGCAACACTGGCCGCTCTACTGGTCCCCATCTTCACTTCGAAGTGCTGGTTCAAGGCGTCTATCAGGACCCGCAAAAATTCCTGACCGCTGGACAGAAAATGCCCGCTGGCGCATTGACTGCTTCAGTCTCACATCCTGCCTCCCAGCGGGCAGCTCAGGTGACGGCGTCGAAGTAAGCGCCGCACGAGAGGTAAACTCAGAGGTTTGTGCGCTATTGAACTTCACTGTGGCGCCTACATCTCAGTTCGAATAAGTAAGGGATTTCGGCCACGTTGACTGCCCAAGGGGGCTGCAGCCCGGCCCTGCATGTATGGCTTCCAACTTCCTGACCCAAATCTTCGGCAGCCGCAATGACAGGCTGCTTAAAAGTTACCGTAAAACCGTAGAGCGCATCAACGCGCTGGAGCCGGAATACGAAAAGCTCGATGACGAGCAGCTCCGCGCCAAAACCCAGGCGTTCAAGGAACGTGTAGCCGCCGGAGAATCCCTCGACGCAATTCTTGCAGAAGCTTTCGCCGTGGTGCGTGAGGGTAGCAAGCGGGTCATGAAGATGCGCCACTTCGACGTTCAGCTGCTCGGTGGCATGTCGCTGCACAACGGCAAGATTTCCGAAATGGGAACCGGCGAGGGTAAGACGCTGACTGCCACGCTGCCGGTGTACCTCAATGCATTGACTGGCAAGGGCGTGCATGTGGTAACGGTCAATGACTACCTGGCCAGCCGGGATGCGCGCTGTATGGGAAAGCTCTACAACTTTCTAGGCTTGAGCGTGGGCATTAACCTACCCAACATGCCTCGTGAAGAAAAGCAGGCCGCCTACCAGAGCGACATCACCTACGGCACCAACAACGAATTCGGTTTCGATTACCTGCGTGACAACATGGTCTACGAGGTGGCAGACCGCGTGCAGCGCGGCCTGAATTTTGCCATTGTGGATGAGGTCGATTCGATTTTGATCGATGAAGCCCGCACGCCGCTGATCATCAGCGGACAGGCCGAAGACCACACCGAGATGTACATCTCGATGAACAAGGTCGTGCCGCTGCTGACCAAGCAAGAAGGCGAGGCTGACCCGAGAACAGGTGAAGGCGTGACCAAGCCCGGTGATTTCACGCTCGATGAAAAAACCCAACAGGTGTTCCTGACCGAGCAAGGCCATGAGAATGCCGAGGGCATCCTGTTCAACCTCGGTCTGATTCCTGAGGGTGCAACGCTTTATGACCCGGCCAATATCACGCTGGTTCATCATCTGTACGCCGCACTGCGCGCCAACCATCTGTACCACCGTGACCAGCATTACGTGGTTCAGGCCGGCGAAAACGGCAGCGAAATTGTGATCGTTGACGAATTTACCGGCCGCCTGATGACCGGTCGCCGGTGGAGCGATGGTTTGCACCAGGCTGTCGAGGCCAAGGAAGGCGTGCAGATCCAGGCCGAAAACCAGACGTTGGCATCGATCACCTTCCAGAATTACTTCCGCTTGTACGGCAAGCTGGCGGGTATGACGGGCACCGCCGATACCGAGGCCTACGAGTTTTCGGAAATCTACGGACTGGAGACCACCGTCATTCCGCCCAACCGTCAGAGCAAACGCGAAGATCAACTGGACCGCGTGTACAAGACCACCCGCGAGAAATACGAGGCAGCCATCAAGGATATTCGGGAGTGTTACGAACGAGGCCAGCCGGTACTGGTCGGCACCACCTCGATTGAAAATTCCGAGATCATTGACGCCTTGTTGGTCAAGGAAGATTTGCCGCACCAGGTGCTCAATGCCAAGCAGCATGCACGCGAGGCCGACATTGTGGCTCAGGCGGGCCGCCCCAAGATGATCACTATTGCCACCAACATGGCAGGTCGGGGTACCGACATTGTTCTCGGCGGTAACGTCGAAAAGTTGATCGAATCGGTTGAGGCGGATGATTCTCTTGAAGCCAGCGCCAAAGAGGCCGAAATCGCCCGTTTGCGCACGCAGTGGACGCAGGAGCATGAGCTCGTCAAATCCTTGGGCGGCTTGCGCATCATTGCGACCGAGCGGCACGAATCACGCCGGATCGACAACCAGTTGCGAGGCCGTTCGGGGCGTCAGGGCGACAACGGTTCATCGCGTTTTTACCTGAGCCTGGACGACCCGCTGATGCGTATTTTTGCTGGCGATCGGGTCAAGGCCATCATGGATCGGCTCAAGATGCCGGACGGAGAAGCCATCGAAGCCGGCATTGTCACGCGCAGCATCGAATCCGCACAGCGAAAGGTGGAAGCCCGCAATTTTGATATTCGCAAGCAGCTGCTGGAATACGACGACGTCGCCAATGACCAGCGCAAGGTGATTTACCAGCAACGCAACGACATCATGGATGCCAGCAGTCTGTCGGGCCAGATTGCGGCGCTGCGTGAAGGCTGCTTCACCGACTTGACGCGGCAGTATGTACCGATGGAAAGCGTGGAAGAGCAATGGGATATCGCGGGCCTCGAGAGGGTTTTGCGAGACGAGTGGCAAATCGATGTGTCGCTTAAAAGCCAGCTCGAAAATGCAACCGCCATCACTGATGAAGACGTGTTGGAAATGGTCACCGGTGCGGCGAATGCGGCGTTTGCTGCCAAGGTTGAACAGATCGGCGAGGACAATTTTCTGCAGTTCGAGCGTATCGTTCTGCTGCAAAGCATAGACACCCACTGGCGTGAACACCTTAGCGCGCTGGACTATCTTCGCCAGGGCATTCACCTGCGCGGCTACGCTCAAAAGCAGCCCAAGCAGGAGTACAAGCGGGAAGCGTTTGAGCTGTTCGGGCAGCTGCTCGACAGTGTCAAAAACGAAGTGACCAAAGTGCTCATGACCGTGAAAATCCAGTCGGGCGAGCAGCTCGATCAGGCAGCCGAAGCCATGGAAAGCCGGGCCGAGAACATTGCCAACGTGACTTATACCGCTCCGACTGAAACGGGCGCGATTGAAACGACGGTGGTTCCAGGGCCACCCCGGGGCGCCGACGCCTTGTCTGGCGGGCTTCCAGGGGCCATGCCACGTGTCGGCCGCAACGAACCCTGCCCGTGTGGCTCTGGGAAAAAGTTCAAGCTCTGCCACGGCAAATTAAGCTGACCGGTCCGCTCACTTCATTGTTTCAGGAGTCATGAGATGGCCGTCAATCTCGTTGCCACACCCGCCGAAGCCCTTTACCCGATTGCCGGTGTTCGCTGGGGCATTACCGAGGCCGGCATCCGCAAAGCCAATCGTAAAGACCTGGCTGTGCTTTTGCTCGAAGAGGGCGCATCGGTAGGCGCTGTCTTCACTCAAAACAGGTTTTGTGCCGCGCCGGTACAAATCTGCCGCGAGCATCTGGCCAAAAACGCGGGTCAAAGCCATGGCATTCGTGCCATGTTGATCAACACCGGCAATGCCAACGCTGGTACTGGCGATGACGGCTTGGCCCGGGCCCACGCCAGCTGCATCGCCCTGGCGCGCGAACTCAATGTGGCGCCGGAGCAAATCTTGCCATTCTCGACGGGCGTGATCATGGAGCCCTTGCCGCACGATCGCATCGCCGCCGGCCTGCCCGCTGCCATTGCCGATGCAAAAGAAGATCACTGGGGCCGGGCCGCTGAGGCCATCATGACGACGGACACCGTGGCCAAGGCCTTTTCAAGCCGTCTCCAGCTCGGTGGCGTACCCGTGACGATTACCGGCATCAGCAAGGGCGCCGGCATGATTCGTCCCAACATGGCCACCATGCTTGGCTTCATGGCGACTGACGCCTGCGTGTCGCAAGCTGTGATGGCGCAGCTGGCCAGGGAACTGGCAGAAGGTTCTTTCAATCGGGTAACGGTCGACGGTGATACCTCGACCAACGATTCTTTCGTGCTGGTGGCAAGCAACCAGGCCAGGAACGCCCCGATTACGTCGCTCGACAGCGAAGAAGGTCGGGCCTTACGCGCCGCAATGATGGTGATTGCAGTCCAGCTTGCGCAGGCCATCGTGCGCGATGGTGAGGGCGCCACCAAGTTCATCACCGTCCGGGTCGAAGGTGGGAAAACGGGTGAAGAATGCCGCAAGGTAGCCTATGCCATTGCCCATTCACCGCTGGTTAAGACAGCATTTTTTGCCAGCGACCCCAACCTGGGGCGTATTTTGGCTGCAGTCGGTTATGCCGGAATCGAGGACCTGGATCAAACCAGAATTGATTTGTACCTCGACGAGGTTCTGGTCGCCAAGAACGGTGGCCGGCATACCGATTACGTGGAGGTCGATGGTCAGCGTGTGATGAAGCAAAGTGAAATCACGGTGCGCGTTGTACTGGGTCGCGGTACTGCGGCGGATACCGTCTGGACCTGCGATTTGTCTTATGACTACGTCAAGATCAATGCGGATTACCGCAGCTGATCCAACTAAAACTGATTAGAAGCTGCGCAGCATGAATGAGCACTTTGAGCGCCTGATGGCGCGCGTGGAATCCCTGGTCACGCGAATCGAATCGGTATTGCCGCAACCCTTGACCGCTCCTGACTGGAGTACTTCAGTGGCTTACCGCTACCGCAAGCGTAGTTCGGGTCATGGCTCGCTGGAGCCGGTCAGGCACATCGGCAGCATGAGCCTGGATGACCTCAAGGAAATCGACGGTCAGAAGGAGAAAATTCAGCGCAACACCGAGCAGTTCGTAAATGGAAGGCCAGCCAACAACGTGCTGCTGACGGGCTCGCGCGGCACTGGCAAGTCGTCGCTGATCAAGGCTTGCCTGAACGCCTATTCAAGCCGTGGTCTACGCCTGATTGAAGTCGACAAAGCCGATTTGACCGACCTGCCCGACATCGTTGATGTGGTTTCCGAGCTGCCTGAAAAATTCATTATTTTTTGTGATGACCTGAGTTTTGAAGAAGGCGAGCCGGGTTACAAGGCGCTCAAGTCCATTCTTGACGGGTCCGTGGCTGCAGCCACGCCCAACGTGCTGATCTACGCCACCAGTAACCGCCGTCATCTGCTGCCCGAGTACATGTCGGAAAACCTGACCTACACCCATTCGGAAGACGGAGAAGTGCATCCCGGTGAAGTGGTGGAAGAAAAGATTTCACTGTCCGAGCGATTCGGTTTGTGGGTGAGTTTTTACCCGTTTAGCCAGGACGAATACCTCACCATCGTCACGCAGTGGCTGGCCTCGTTCGGCGTTGATCAGCAGGCGATCATTGCTGCCCGGCCAGAATCGCTGGTGTGGGCCCTGGAGCGCGGCTCGCGCAGTGGCCGTGTGGCCTACCAGTTTGCGCGCGACTATGCCGGCAGGGAAGGCGCAACCAGGCAGGGCGATGCAGGGGTCATGTCGCCTGCCCGAACGGTGGATTTTCGAGCGGGCGACCCGTCCGAGGCTTCCCAGGATTTTTAGCGTGGCTGTTTTGGTAGCCGACGCTGAACTGCCCCGCGCAGGCGGTGCAGACCGCGAGGTGGTCGAGGTCGCGGTTGGCGTGCTGTTGCAGTCCAATGGTGATTTTCTGCTGACGTCACGCCCGCCGGGCAAGGTTTATGCCGGCTTCTGGGAATTTCCCGGCGGCAAGCTGGAGCTTGGTGAAACAGTCGAGCAAGCCCTGCGCCGCGAGTTGCAGGAAGAAATCGGCATACAGGTTGCCGTCGTTCACCCCTGGAAGGTCAAGCTGGTGGACTATCCGCATGCTCTGGTGCGGCTTAATTTTTGCAAAGTGTTGGATTGGACGGGTGAACTCCACATGCATGAGGGCCAGTCGTCCGCCTGGCAGTCCTTGCCGGTCTCGGTGCAGCCGATTCTGCCGGGCACTATTCCCGTGCTGGAATGGTTAGCAGAAGAGCGCGGATGGACAGCACCCCTCCAAGGAAGTAATTTGCTATTTAATTTATAGCTACAAGTAAGCGTTTTCATTGGGTTTGCATCGCTTTTTATTGCGAATCAGGCGTTTTTACCCTTACCGATGGAAAGACCTGCCTGAATCGCTTGGCCGGCTTGCCTAGGGCTTCGAAATTGCGCAAGATGCGGTCATGCCCTCCCGCAGATTCAGCCACACCGCTGGCACAGTCACCTACCATTTTCAAGACCTGAAAGACTTGCTGGCCAAAGCCACGCCGCTGCGATCGGGCGACATGCTGGCGGGGTTAGCGGCCGCCACGGATGAAGAAAGAGTGGTCGCACAAATGGCACTTGCTGATGTGCCTTTGAGTGTTTTTCTTAGCGAGGCTATAGTGCCTTATGAAGAGGACGAAGTCACCCGACTCATCATGGATGGCCACGACCGTGCCGCCTTTTCAAGCATCCGTCACTTGACGGTCGGCGACTTTCGCAACTGGCTGCTCGGCGACGCGGCGAACAGCGCCACACTGGCCGCGGTGGCCGCCGGCATCACGCCGGAAATGGCGGCCGCTGTCTGCAAGATCATGCGCAACCAGGACCTGATTCTGGTGGCGCAGAAATGCCGCGTCGTCACGGCGTTTCGCAGCACCCTCGGCCTGGCTGGCCGGTTGTCGACCCGGCTGCAGCCGAACCACCCGACCGACGAC
>JANOLL010000367.1:0-2980 GCA_031419775.1 Polaromonas sp.
GCCATGTACGCGTCATTGATGGACGCGCTCGCGCATCAGTTGGCGGGGCGCTACATCCGCGCCACCAAGTCTGCGCAAAATGCGCTGGCCCAAGAGAAAAGCCTCAGCCAGATCACCGGGCAGTCAGGCCAGTTAGCAGGGCAGGTCAGTGGCCACAGCGCCAGCCGTGCCAGCCAGTTGCAGTCGCTGGCGCACCTGCTGGTGGCCGAAAGTGCGCAGTCGCTTCAAAACCGGCCCTTGCGCGAACAGCATTTGCAATCCGCACTGGAAAGCTCCACACCGCGCAATGCCCAGGAGGTCCGGGAGGGTGTGCATTTTCGAGCCGCCCGCTGGGCTCTGGATGACCAGGACCCAGACGCTGCACTGGAATGGCTCAATCAGTTGCCGCAGGGTGCCGTGCGCCGTACCTTGGCGCTGCGCTTGAAGCTGCTCGCCACCCGACTGCTCAGGCAAACCTTGCAGGCGCTGGAAACGGCGCGCCTGCTGGCCAAGCACCGGGCGTTCTCGCCTGACGCGGCACGCAGCCTGGTGCGCGGCCTGGCGCTGGAGCTGCTCAACGATGCGCATGACCCAGCGCAGCTGGAGCGGGCCTGGTTTTCGCTCGACGACAGTGAGCGGGAGATGCCGGAACTGGTCGTCCACGCCGCCTCCCGTCTGATGGCACTGCACGGAGACGTCGCGCTGGCACGCAGCTGGCTATTGCCCATCTGGGACCAGTCTGTGCAGCCGGGGTCAAGGCTTGGCGACAGTCTGCGTATCAAGATAATTCGAGTCCTTGAGGCCGGCTTTGAGTCGCTTGATGCCACCTGGCTGGCACGCATTGAAGGTGCCCAGCAGAGTGACCCTCGGGATGCCAATTTGCAATATTTGGCGGGCATGGCCTGCATGAGCCGCCAGCTTTGGGGCAAGGCCGGTCAACTGCTTTCGCAGGCTGCTATGGGCTTGCAGGATCCCGGTTTGCACCGAAGCGCCTGGCGCGCTCTGGCCAAGCTGGCCGAGCAGCGTGAGGACACTGCAGGGGCGGCGTACGCTTACCAGCAGGCTGCGCAGTTGTAGGCGTGCACAACATCTGCAAAGAAAAAGGCCCACAGGCGGGCCTTTTTTAAATCACACGACGGGGCCGCTTGATCAGTCGCCGCGGCGGGCTGGCTCAGCTTGCCGAACGTTCAAACGGCAACGGTAGGGTGCCCAGGTCACGCCGGGTTTCAACTAGAACCAACGGACCTTCGATCGAGACGACGGTGGCGGGGCGCTCGCGTGGTGCGTGCACTGGTTTGACTTCAGCGGCGATCGCAGCCTGCGCCTCTTCAATCTTGCTGGCATCCGAGTTGACCCACTGCAAGCCTGAGGCCTGAGCGACCTGAGCCAGGTCCTGCAGTGGCAATTCATAGGATTGAATTTTTGGCAGTGCGGTGCTGAAAGCCATTGCTGACGCGGGAGCTGCCGAAGTGGAACCCGGGACGTTCGCCTGCGCCACTTCAGTCGTCGGCTCAGTTGATACTAAAGTAATAGCAACTTGCGCAGGTTCTGCCTGGGCTGGGACCATATTTGACTGTGAATTCACGGCGGGAGCGCCACCCTCACCGCGCTCCCGGCGTTCGCGACCGTTACGGTCACGGCTGCGGCGTTCGCGGGGTTGGCGCTGTTCCTCGATCGGGTCAGCTGACTGACCAGCAGGGGCGATATTTGCCGCCTGAATCTCAGCATCGAGGGTCACAGGACGTGGGGCATCGAGAGGGTTGGCCGCCTGATGCACGATGCGATCGTCAACAACGGGATTCTCGCCATCGGTGCGCTCCGTTTGCCGTTCATTGCGACGCCCGTTGCGGTCGCGGCGTCCATCGCGACCACCGTCGCGGGGTCGGTCCTGCTCGGGCTCGCCGGAACCGCCGCCCATGGCGGCTGCCATGGCCGCCTGATTGGCCAGGGCCAGATCCTGCTCGGCTGCGTCGCGCGGGCTACGCTCGCCACGCTCACTGCGTTCACCCCGTTCGCGGCGTGGCCGCTCGGGGCGGCCACCTTCACGATTGCCTTCGCGCTGGCCCTCCGCACGCGGTTCACGAGGTTCTCTAGGTTCGCGTCCTTCGCTTCGGTTCTGGGTGTCGCTGCGAGCATCCTGGCGGGGTGTCGCGTCCATCCGGCTTTCGCCGGCCGGACGCTCTTGGCGTCCGCCTTCAGTGCGTCCGTCCGGACGGCGGTCCCGGCCCTCACCGCCGCGGCCTTCGCCACGGTTGCCTGGGCGCCCCTCGGCCTGGCCGTCCGGGCGCGGCTCGCCACGTTCGCCGCCTCGGTCGCCACGGCCTTCGCTGCGACCGCGGCCGCCCCTGCGACCATCGCGGCCACCGCGCTCACCACGACTATCGCTGCGTTCACCGCCTCGGCCATCGCGCCGGATGTCGCCTGCAGGTGCGTCCTTTTTCTGCTCGGCGGCAGGCGTTGCAGCGGGCGCTTCTGCGCCGCCAAAGAGACCTTTGATCCAACCGAAAAAGCCTTTTTCCGCTGGCGCTGCCGCAACCGGCACAGGCGCAGCCTGCGGCGTAGGTTTTCTGATGGCGGCAGGCGCTATCGGTTCAGGGCGGGGTTGCGCGGCGGGCGCTGGTGCATCGGGCAGCACACCCTTGATGACGGGTTCCTGCTTGTTGTGCTTTTCCTGGTTGCGCCGCGTGACGGTGGTAGGGTCTTCAATCTCTTCCGCCATCTTGTAGCTGGCTTCAATCCCATCGAGACGCGGATCGTCGTGTTTGAGGCGTTCCAGCCGGTAGTTCGGCGTTTCCAGCGTCTTGTTGGGCACCAGCAGCACATTGATGCGCTGCTTCATCTCGATTTTGGAGATTTCAGAACGTTTTTCGTTGAGCAGGAAAGACGCCACATCAACCGGCACCTGGCACAGCACCGAGGCGGTGCTGTCTTTCAGCGACTCTTCCTGGATGATGCGCAGAATCTGCAGCGCCGAGCTTTCGGTGTCGCGGATGTGGCCGGA
>JANOLL010000368.1:0-7936 GCA_031419775.1 Polaromonas sp.
TGGGTCAGAATTTCAAGCGCAGGATGGCGCCGAGCGCTCCCGGATCCAGCCCAGTGCGTGTTCGGTAGCAAACTCCAGCGCAGAAGCAGCACTGTCGAAAAGCCCGCTGAAACGCATCACGCGATGATGCGACGCGCTGCCCCGGCCTGAACGTATGGAAACCGATGCGGCGAAGCCCGCCTGCCCTTGAGGTTTGGCGAGAGGAGAAACCAAGTATTTGCCAACGGCAATAGGATGTTGATGCAGAGTCATAATAAGTCTTTGCTATGAGCCACTTTGGGAATCACAGCGTGAAAGGCAAAAAGGAGAGGGCTAAATGGCTTGAAAAACCCAAGCCAACGGGTATTCGGTTTCCACCGGCAAAGCCCCGGAAGGAGCTGATCGGGTTGAGCCAAGCGCAGTCACTGTGGGAAGTGCACGCGGGGTAGATAAAACGGTCATTGAGCGGTTCAGCACCTTTGCGATACCAAACCCAACACCGTGATTTCAGACTCTGAGACGCGCCGCATTTGAATGGAAGTCCCACAACAAGGGGAATTAGCCATAATTCGTCGAAGCGAAACCGATTTCGTTATTGTAACCGCCACCTTGCACAAGCGTATTTCAGCCGCATCCAGAGGCCCGGCTGGTGAGGAGGTTAAAATTTGGGGGATGGAAGCTTGGCAGAGCGGTTGAATGCAGCAGTCTTGAAAACTGCCGAGGATGCGAGTCCTCCGTGAGTTCGAATCTCACAGCTTCCGCCATTGCACAATGGTGCATGCGATGGGCCCGATTGAATGAGGCTGCGTGGCCCTATTTCTAGTTCAACGCCTTGATCGCAGCAGAAAACAGTTGATTTTGATTTCTTAAATACGCTGCGTACTCATCTGGCCCCAATACCTTGATCTCTGCTCCCAAAGCGCCAAGACTGCCGGCGATCTGGTCATTGTATTTCTCGGAGGCCTTCTTTACGGCTGCATACAGCGCGCTGACCACCTCCTTGGGGGTGCCCTTGGGCGCGGAGATGCCATACAGCACAGGACTACCGACCTTGTAGCCCAATTCCTTCAAGGTCGGCACGTCCGGGTATGCGGACAAGCGGGTTTCGCCTAACACCGCCCGTGGCTTCAGCGATCCGGCCTTGATATGCGCCTGAGCCGGACCAATCGCTGTCGAAGCAACATCTACATGCCCGCCGAGAAGGGCCACAATCGCGGGCGCACTGCCCGCAAAGGGAATATGGTTCCACTTGATAGCAGCTTCTTTGGTGAAGATCTCGCCTAACAGGTGGGTGATGCCCATAAATCCAGAGCTGCTAAAGCTCACCTTGCCCGGATTTTTCTTCGAGTGCTCGACCACGTCCTTCATGTTTTTCCAAGGCGAAGCCTGCGCGACTACCAGCATAAAGCCGCCTTCAGACAAGGCTGCCACTGGCGTAAACGATTCCGGCGAGTACTTGATGTCCTTGTTCGCCAGCGGCACGACCACAATGGACCCTGGCGAGCTGCCCACCAAGGTGTAGCCGTCTGCCTTGCTGGTGGCCACCAGGCCCGCGCCGACGCCGCCACCGGCGCCTGGTTTGAAGTTCAGCACGACAGGCTGGCCGAGAAACTCGCCCATCTTGTCTGTAAATGGACGCAACATGTTATCGGTGTCGCCCGGGGCAAACGGAATCACCAGCTGGATGGGTTTGTTCGGGAAAGGCTCCGTTGACTGCGCCTGGCTTGGCTGCGCGGTCAGAGTGGCGGCACCCAGAGTTGCCGCTGCAAAAACCGATAGAAGGTGATTGAGTCTCATAAGGTCTCCTTAATTGGCGTAGGGGGCTCGTACCATGGACTGTTCATGTCAAAGTGTTCAATCGCAACGGGCGCTCATGCCACCATCGACAAGGATTTCTGCCCCGGTGACAAAACGCGCTTCGTCCGATGCCAGGAATAGCGCGGCATTTGCAGTGTCCCGGCCATCGCCCATGAAGGGCATCGGAATGCGCGCCTGACGGCGCTTGAGCAGCATGTCAATGTCGCCACCGCTTTGGTCCTTGGCCAACACTTGGTCGACCAGAGGCGTGTGCAATTGGCCCGGCAGCACAGAGTTAATGCGAATGCCCTTGCTGGCGTACTCCACGCCAACGACTCGGCCGAATTGGATCACACCAGCCTTAGCCACTGCATAGCCCACCGCTGCGGAACCGGTCCAGCGAATGCCAGAGGTGGAGGCAATGTTGACAATAGATCCAGCGCCTTTTTCTTCCATCAAGGGGATGACATGCTTGCACATCAGAAAAACGCTGGTGAGGTTCAGGGCAATTTGCGCGTCCCAGGCTTGCTCGCTCAGCTTAACCGGGCCGCCGGGGCTCGGGCCACCGACGTTGTTGACGAGGATGTCCACGCCGCCATAGCTGGCCCGGCATACGGCCACCAGTGCCGCGATGGCTGCGGAATCTGTCACGTCGCAGGCGTAGGGCATTGCCTCGCCGCCAGCCTCCCGGACCAAATTCAACGTTTCTTCCATGGAACGCAGGTCTTTATCGACTGCAAAAACGCGCGCGCCTTCCTCGGCAAATCGCACCGCTATCGCACGACCATTGCCCCAGCCGGGACCGACGCAGCCAGCACCTGTCACGATGGCGACCTTGCCTTCCAATCTACGCTTGGTGTGTACCACGGTCGATAAACTCTTTGAAAGTGGATCCAGTATGTTTTAACGAGTGGCCGCTGTGATGCCGCCATCAACCACGATCTGTTGGGCCGTGATGTACCTGCTTTCGTCACTGGCCAGGAAAAGCACGGCATGGGCCACGTCCCAGGCGTCGCCCATGCGGCCCATCGGCACTGCCTGGTGCCGTTGTGCGACGAAGCCCTCAAAGTCCCCCTTGGCGTATTTATCGGCAAGACGTTTGACCAGTGGCGTAAACACCAGGCCGGGTACCACGCTGTTAAGTCGTATCCCTTTTGACGCATAGATCACCGCCGTGGTCTGTGTCATTTGCATCAGCGCAGCCTTTCCCGCCGCGTAGGCCACCTGCGGTTTGCCCACATATCGAAGCCCGGCGATCGAAGAGATGTTGACGACAGAGCCGCCGCCTTGGCGCTCCATGATGGGCAGCACATACTTGCAGGTAAGAAATGCGCTCTTGACGTTGACGTTCATCTGCTCGTCCCAAACGGCTTCCTCCATGGCGACCGGGTCTCCCGGCTCGGAGCGCCCGACGTTGTTAATCAAAATGTCGATGCGGCCGAATTGCGCCATGCAACTATCCACCAGCGCTTTCACCTCAGCCGCATGAGTTACATCGCAGGTTTGGACTTCACAGACACCGCCGTCCGCTTGAATCAACTCGCGGGTCGCCTGCGCGGCCTCCGAATTCAGATCACAACCGTAAACGCTGGCGCCCTGCCTGGCCAGCAACACGGCAATTGCCTTGCCGTTGCCCCATCCCTCGCCTACAGTTCCGCAGCCCGTGACAAGGGCCACTTTGTTATCGAGTCTGAGCATGCTGATCCTTTTTTTGAAACCGCTTTCGATGCGACCCTGGAGTTTGAGCTTGTTCTGTATAGCCAGCTCGTCAACATCGGAGGGAAACCTGCTGACTATCGACGCCGGTGCCTGGATTTAAAAAAGACAGCTGATACCGTGTGACATCCATCTCCGCCAGACCTAAAGCAATGAGTCCAAACTGCGCCAACTTCATGGCAAGTGACCAAATCTGCATTCAAAGTAGCGGCGCTACTGGCTGTACCTGCCATCTTAGGCAGCAACTGATTTATACGCAACCAGCGCTTACTTATTCAACATGGTTGCGCAGCAAGTAAGCAAACTGCTTACGGGCGCTAGCGCTTGTTGAGGGTCTTTCCCATCTCCTGCAACAGGCGCTTGCGCTTGCCCTTGTTTCTCGATTCAGGTTCTGGGGCAGCTTCAGACTGAGTCTGCATGGCCTTTTTTCGGGCAAGCTCGTTCTGTGTTTCGCGCCGTTTATTCCGAAAATGCACGACGGTCCGACCAATAGCGAAACTGATGCTCGCGCTGATGACCAAATAAAGGATGCTGGAGTTTTCCATGTCAGGTCCGTGCAGTTTGTGACTGAAATCTACAGAAACAAGGTTTGTAAATCGTTCAGAAAATCAAAGCCGCGTACGGTCGGTTTGACGCACATCAGGTCACGCTCAATCAGTCCCTTGCGCTCGGCCTCGTCCAGTCCCTGCTCTATTGCCGACAAAGGCAATCCTGTTTTTTCGGAAAAATCCTGCAACTTGAAACCGCCTTGGAGCCGCAACGCGTTGAGCATGTACTCAAATGACAACTCGGATCGGCTGACTTCGGTTTCCTGAGTGACCGCTTCGCCCAACGCCGCCTTTTCCATGTAGAGCTTGGGATCACGGTAGCGAACCTGTCGGATCACGCGGTGGGCAAAACTGATCTTGCTGTGCGCCCCGGCACCAATTCCAAGATAGTCCCCAAACTGCCAGTAGTTGAGGTTGTGAAAACAACGGTGTCCCGGCAGTGCATACGCGGAGACTTCGTAGCGCTGCAAGCCTGCACCTGCAGCCAGTTCCGTCACTTTGTCGAGCATGGCGTACGCCTCGTCATCCTCGGGCACCATTGGCGGAAATTTGGCGAAGTAAGTATTCGGCTCTATCGTCAGGTGATAGATTGACAGGTGAGGCGGCTGCAACGCAAGGGCCTGACGGACGTCCTGCGCAAGACTTTGAAGTGTCTGTCCAGGCAGCGCATACATGATGTCGAGATTGAAGGTGTCAAACGCCTGGGCTGCTTCCTCCACAGCGGCAATCGCCTGTGCTCCGTCATGCACCCGGCCCAGGGCCTGGAGGTGGCCGTCATCAAAGCTCTGAACGCCGATAGAAAGTCGGGTCACGCCAGCACTGCGAAAGGCTTTGAAGCGATTTTTTTCGAACGTACCGGGGTTGGCCTCCAGCGTGATTTCGCAGTCGGCCCCAAGCCGCAGGCGCGCTCGGATGTCGGCCAGCAGGCGATCGATCGCGAGCGGCGAAAACAGGCTGGGAGTGCCACCGCCAATAAAAATGCTGTGGACCGTCCGTCCCCAAATCAAGGGCAGTGAAGACTCCAGATCGGCTACCAGCGCATCGATGTAGCGCTGCTCGGGAAGTTCTCCAGACACTTCATGCGAATTGAAATCGCAATATGGACACTTTTTGAGACACCACGGCAAATGCACATAGAGTGAAAGCGCCGGCAGAGATCCCAGCCGCAGCGTGCCACTTCGCATGTAATGTTGGGGGTCCTGCTGACGCATCACTTGCCGCTCAAATCCAGCACTCACGCATGCGCTCTATCATCTGGCGCGTGGCTTTACCGCGATGGCTGTGAGCGTTTTTAATTTCGACCGGCAGCTGCGCAAAGGTCTGACCAAATTCCGGGATGTACATCACCGGGTCAAAGCCGAAGCCGTTGTTGCCAACCGGCTTACTGGTGATTTGTCCGACGACCCGGCCGACTGCTATCAGGGGCTCTGGGTCGTCGGCTGACCGAACCGCCACCAGGGTACTGACCAGTGCGGCACGCCGGTCGGTGAGGTCCGCCATTTGCTCCAACAATGCCTTGACATTGTTGTCATCGCCTTTGGCATAGCCATATTGGGTGGCGTAAAAAGCGGTGTCCACCCCCGGCAGCCCGCCAAACGCATCGACGCATAAACCCGCATCGTCGGCTAGCGCAGGCAAGCCGCTGAGTCGCGAGGCATGACGAGCTTTTGCCAGCGCATTTTCGACAAAGGTGCGAAACGGCTCTTCGGCTTCTGGTATGCCCAGTTCGGACTGACGAATCAAATGCAGGCCCAGCGGTGCCAGCATGACCTGCAGTTCGGTAAGCTTGCCCGGATTATTTGACGCCAATACAATTTTCATAAGAAAAATAGCTATAGCCCAATCAATTCGCTGAGTTTATGCTATTTATTTAATAGCGATTGCCTTTGGCATGTGATCAGTTCGTTGATTCCTTTTTCCGCAAGAACCAGCAGGGCATCCATTTCCCGTCTGCTGAAGGCCACGCCTTCAGCAGTGCCCTGCACTTCCACAAAGTTTCCGCTGCCGGTCATGACGACATTCATATCGGTATCACAGGCCACGTCTTCGATGTACTCAAGATCCAGAAGGGGAGTGCCCTGCACAATTCCTACCGAAATGGCCGCCACATGATCCAAGATGGGCGTCTCGCTGATTTTTCCGTCTGACAAAAGCTGGTTGACGGCATCCTGCGCCGCGACAAAGGCGCCGGTGATGGCGGCGGTCCGGGTACCCCCATCGGCCTGGATCACGTCGCAGTCCAGGAATATTGTGCGTTCACCCAATTTTTTCAGGTCAAACACCGATCGCAGGGAGCGGCCAATCAAACGCTGGATTTCCTGCGTACGGCCGCTTTGTTTGCCGCGTGCGGCCTCCCGGTCACTTCGGGTATGTGTGGCGCGAGGCAGCATGCCGTATTCGGCTGTCACCCATCCTTCACCACTGCCACGCTTGTGACCGGGAACTTTCTCTTCGACTGAGGCCGTGCAGAGCACCTTGGTGCCCCCAAATTCAATCAGCACAGAACCCTCTGCATGGACGGTGTAATGACGAGTCAACAACACAGAGCGAAGGGCGTCAGCGGCGCGCAGGCCGCTTCGTTCAAACTGACTCATGGGTAAAGTGCTTTCTCGCGGAATGGCCGCGCGGGTAAAAGTCTCAGATAGCGTTGGGTAACGCGCAAAGGCGGCAGAGGCGGCGCACCAACGAGTGGTGCTTTTTCAGGCCTTTCGCGGGCCAGATCGGCGTATTGCCTCGTTGATTTCGGCAATAGAGCGCTCTATCGTCGCTTCATCAAGGTCATCGACCATGGTGTCAATCACCCCCGCCTGGATGGTCGAGGCAAAGACACCCTCCATGATGTTGTCGGTTGAAACGCCCCGGGTAGATTCGAAAGCGTCAGGCGTTTCCCATTCCATTGCCAGCACCGTGACGTTGTCACTGTGTTCGCCACCGGCTCGCAAGGCGCTCTCAACCAAATCGGGTACCGCATCAGAGACACTCCGGCCGCTTAGCTGTCCGACAATTTCCTCGTCGCTCAAGCTGCCCCACAAGCCATCGGAGCACAACAGCAGTTTGTCGCCCTGCTGCAGAACGACTGGGCCCGCCACATCAAATACCGGTTTGCTGGGTGAGCCCAGGCAGGTGAAAAGAATATTGCGGTTTGCACTGTTGAAATTGATCACCCCGGCTCTTTGCTGCTCGAGGTAGGAATGGTCACGCGTGCGGGTCAGCAACTGGCCGTCGCGCACAATGTAAAGGCGCGAATCTCCGCAATGCACCCAGGTTGCACCCGTGCCCTGCAAAATCACCGCTACCAGCGTGGTGCGAGGCGTATCCAGCATGCCCTTTTCGCTCGCATAGCGAATGATCTGGTGATTTGCGGCGATCAAGGCAGACGATAAAAACTCGCTGGCGTCACTGACGATGGGGCGCGCTTCTCTTTGATACAGGGCAGATATGGTTTGCAGGGCAAGTTGAGCCGCCACTTCGCCATCAGGGTGACCGCCCATGCCGTCGGCCAAGACAAAGAGACCGGATTCCCGCGTGTAGCAGTAACCCATGCGGTCTTCATTTTTTTCACGACCGCCTTTGCGGCTAACCTGAAAGACAGAGAACTTCATTTGAATCGGGTGGCGAAGCCGGTCGCTTTACGAGCGGTTTTTTTCGTGTCAGCCACAATATTGTCGAACTGCAGCCGAACCTTTTCACTGACGCTGAGTTTGGTGTAGCGACGCTCACCCTCCCGGCTCAACTCCTTTTGCAGAGCGAATACGGACTGCGGCCTTGACAGGGGATCCAGCGCCATACACCACTCAACGACCTCAATCAGGTTGTCTGAATAAACGCCCCGCAGCCGCGACAAGGCCAAGGACAATCGGTCTTTCTCGAGCCGCTGCGGCGCATCATTTGGCGGG
>JANOLL010000369.1:0-5604 GCA_031419775.1 Polaromonas sp.
CGATTTTCTCGGCTCGTCCGGGCGTGGTGATCGGCAAAAAAGGTGAGGATATCGAGAACCTCAAGAAGGAACTGAGCCGCCAACTCGGCGTGCCGGTCGCCGTCAACATTGAAGAAGTCCGAAAGCCTGAAATTGATGCCAAGCTGATCGCTGACAGCATCACCCAACAGCTTGAAAAACGCATCATGTTCCGCCGTGCCATGAAGCGCGCCATGCAAAACGCCATGCGTCTGGGTGCCCTGGGCATCAAGATCATGTCGTCTGGCCGTCTGAACGGGATTGAAATCGCTCGTTGCGAGTGGTACCGCGAAGGTCGCGTGCCGCTTCACACCTTGCGTGCCGACATCGATTACGGTACCTCTGAAGCCAAGACCACTTACGGTGTGATCGGCGTCAAGGTCTGGGTCTACAAAGGCGATACGCTGGGTCGTGGCGACTCGCCGGGCGCTCGTATGATCGAAGTCGCTGACGAGGAGCGCAAGCCACGCGGCCCGCGTCGCGACGCGCGTCCAGGCGATCGGCCTGGTTCGGACCGACCTGCGCCACGTGGTGCCCGTGCACCGCGTAGTGCGGTAGGTACCTCCACCGCTCCGGTAGATGGAAGCGACAACCCGGCTGAAGCTACTCCTGGTAGCGAAGCCCCGAAAACCACCGTTAAGCGCGTCCGCAAAGCCGCGCCAGCTGCAGCAGCTGACGGTGCCAAGACTGAGTAATCAGTCAGAATAACGGAGAAAAACCATGCTGCAACCCGCTCGCAGAAAATACCGCAAAGAGCAAAAAGGCCGTAACACCGGTGTGGCCACACGAGGCAACTCGGTGGCGTTCGGTGACTTTGGTCTCAAATGCACTGACCGAGGTCGCCTCACGGCCCGTCAAATTGAAGCCGCACGTCGTGCGATTTCCCGTCACGTCAAGCGTGGCGGACGTATCTGGATCCGTGTCTTTCCTGACAAGCCCATTTCCCAAAAGCCTGCTGAAGTGCGTATGGGTAACGGTAAAGGTAATCCAGAGTATTACGTGGCTGAAATCCAGCCCGGCAAAATCGTCTTTGAAATCGTCGGCGTGCCCGAAGAACTGGCTCGCGAAGCATTCCGTTTGGCATCTGCCAAGCTGCCGCTACGCACCACGTTCGTCAGCCGCATGATCGGCCAGTGATCAGGAGAATGAAGTAATGAACACTACTGAACTGCGCGAAAAAGACGTTGCTGGCCTGAAAACGGAAGTCAAGGCGCTGCAAAAAGCCCATTTTGGATTGCGTATGCAAAAAGCCACGCAGCAACTCAACAACACTGCAACTCTGCGCTCCACGCGCCGATCAATTGCTCGCGCCAAAACCATTTTGGCTGAGACCGTTGCCAAGCAGGGAGCAAAATAATGACTGAAGTCACTGCAGAAGTTAAAAAATCCCTCAAACGCACCTTGATCGGCAAGGTGGTGAGCGACAAGCGAGCCAAGACCGTTACGGTGCTGGTCGAGCGTCGGGTAAAGCATGAGTTGTACGGAAAGATCGTATCGCTTTCGAGCAAATACCACGCCCACGATGAAAAAGGCGAGTACAAAACTGGCGACGTGATTGAGATCACTGAAAGCCGTCCGATTTCCAAAACCAAGAACTGGGTTGTTACCCGCTTGGTTGAGAAAGCGGCAGTCGTTTAAGTCTGATTGAGTCAGGCGTTGACGAGAAGTCACTAGAAAACGGCTCACTGTGTGGGCCGTTTTTGTTTTGCGTATCCTTACTAACTTACCTGGAGCAAGCTCATGATCAAAATAGGCGACACCCTTCCTGCAGCGACATTGATGGAATTCTCGGAAGTAGAAGGAGGCGGCTGCAGCCTTGGCCCCAATGCCGTGGATGTCAGCAAGGCCGCTGCTGGCAAGACCATCGCGCTGTTTGCCTTGCCAGGTGCTTTTACGCCTACGTGTTCAGCCAAGCATGTACCGGGTTACGTTGAGAACTTTGAAGCGTTCAAGGCTGCGGGCGTCGATGAGATCTGGTGCCTGAGCGTCAATGACGCATTTGTCATGGGCGCATGGGCGCGTGACCAAAAAACAGATGGTAAGGTGCGTATGCTGGGCGACGGAAGCGCGGAGTTTGCGAAAGCCACCGGTTTGACGCTTGATTTGTCGGCCCGAGGAATGGGGCTGCGTAGCACCCGGTATTCCATGCTGGTTAAAGACGGAAAAGTGGCTAGTTTGAATATTGAAGCGCCTGGCAAGTTTGAAGTCAGTGATGCGGCAACGCTACTGTCGCAGGCCAAAGCCTGAACGGGGCGCTTCTCGAAAAACCACCGTGCGTGCAAGCCGATGGACGTTTGAAGGGTGCAGCAACGGCCCTGGGCCGGGTCGCGTGAGTTCTTGGTGGTCTAAAAAGCGGGTGTGCCAAGGGTAGACACCCAATAGGTCCCGGCTCCGCAAAGTGCCAGAAGCAATGCGGCAGCAGTGCGTGACCACGCGTCGTCACGGGAAGAAGCTACGTCCAGCGCCAACTCCTTGTTGCCATGAAACATCGCGTCCACCAGCTTGTGTTGGCGCCGCTGATAAAAAATGACTGCGCCGATATGCAGTAGCACCAAGCCAAGAATGACCCATTTGCCCACAGCAGCATGGTAGAAAGTCGCCAGCTTGACCGAGGCGTTGGACACCAAATAGGCTAATGGACCAGAAAAAGCAATCTCGTCGTCGCTCATCAAGCCGGTGCTGACTTGGGCCAATAAAACTGCCAGCAATGTGAAAACCGATAGGGAACCCAGCGGGGTGTGTCCCACTCTGTGTTCGGGCTGGGCAGAGCCTTTCAGGTGGTTCAGCACACTCTTGGGGGAAAAGGTAAACACGTGAAAGCGCGACCAGTGGCCGCCCACCAGCCCCCAGATGATCCTGAAAACCAGAAGAGCCATCACAGCGTAACCAAAACGAAAGTGCCACGCGAGTGCACTTCCCCCGACCAGCCCGGAGATTGCCAAACCGACGATACCGAGCACTAATGCCCAGTGAAAAATCCGCGTTGGAAGATCCCACACCCTCACTGTCTTGAGAGAATTTTGAATGGACACGCACACTCCTGAAGTTGTTTTAAATTTGAGGTAGGGTGAGAACCTCTTGCGAGCAAATGATGCGTTTTATTAGGGCTTTCCCGCGCTGCAATAGTTCCTGCGGAACTATCTAGGATTGGCTAAACTCCAGCAGCTTGGCAATGTCGGTATAGATAGTCATGAAAATGGGTTGCCAACAACGCCGGTCCAATCAATTCAAAGGAAAACACATGAAAGCTTTTGCCTGCATTGCTGCAGCTGCCGCCCTGATCAGTCTGTCGGCACCGGCCGCCGCGCAGTTTGCCAAGCCTGAGGACGCAATCAAATATCGCCAGAGCGCGTTGTCGGTCATGGGTACGCATTTTGGCCGCATTGGTGCCATGGCTAACGGACGCGTACCCTATGACGCCAAAGTTGCTGCGGATAACGCCGAGTTGGTGGCTGCGCTGTCAAAGCTGCCTTGGGCCGGTTTCACGCCAGGAACTGAATCCGGAGGCAACACCAAGGCCAAGCCAGAAATCTGGACTGAGCAGGCGAAGTTTAAAGATAACAGCGACAAATTCCAAGCTGAAACCGCTAGGCTAGCTGTGGCCTCCAAAACGGGCAGTCTCGATACATTGAAAACTGCTTTTGCGGCCACTGCAGACAGTTGCAAGACCTGCCACGACGCCTATCGGGCCAAATAAAAGCCAAGATCAGCCGCGACTTCTCCTTCAGGATTGAGTGCAATTTGCTACTATTTCAATAGCAATATGACTAGGTTCTACTTGGGCTAGAAGCCTAAAAACCCTTAAAAAGGGCTAGCGCTGGGCTGATTTCGGAAAAAGATCAGCCTTTTTCGTTTGCGTCTTCTCAGGTTTCAGCCAGCAATGTTTCTATCAGTTGGTGTAGCGCCGCGAAGTCCGGCTCACCCACGTACCGGCTGACGATTTCACCGCGTTTGTTGACCAGGTAGCTTGTCGGGGTAAGCTGCACATCACCCCAGGCTTTTGCCACCGCTCCGGTGTTGTCAATGGCAACCTTGAAGGGCAACTTGCGGGTTTCGGCGTAGTTCACCACGTAGCTGGGCGGATCGTAACGCATGGCAACGGCAATGGTGTCATAGCCTTGCGCCTTGTATTTGTTGTGAGTCGATATAAGTTTTGGCATTTCTGCCACGCAGGTCACGCAGCTGGTGGCCCAGAAATTTACCAGGGTCACCTTGCCTTTGAAGTCAACCGACGTTTTTTTGCTGCCATCGAGCAACACGAATGTGGACTCGGGCGCAACCTTTGCACCACTGCAACCGTGAAGAACCAATAATCCCCAAAAACTGATCGCCATCAAAGTGGCCCTGCGGCATACTGAACTGTCTTTTATGGAGGAGGGCTTCATCATGCGACGACGCCAGTTTAATCAAGTCAGTATCGGTTCACTGGGCGCTTTGATAATGGCCACTTATCAACATGCCGTGGCCCTGTCCTTGGGCGACTTGTCAGGGATCAGCAACGCAGACGCCAACAACGGCCTGAAAACTGCCTTGGAAAAAGGTGCGCTCGCGGCGGTAGCCTTGCTTGGCAAACCGGATGGCTTTCTTGGTAACCCAAAGGTTCGCATTCCCCTGCCGGGTTATTTGGAGGACGCCTCAAAGCTGCTTAAAAACTTCGGACAAGGCCAGCGGATTGATGAGTTAGTCACCGCTATCAACCGTGCCGCAGAGGCGGCCGTACCTATGGGAAAAGACCTGTTGGTAGGTGCCGTGAAGAGTATGAACGTCAACGATGCCAAAAAGATCTTGCAGGGCGGTGAAACCTCCGTCACGACCTTTTTTGCAGAGAAAACCCGTGACCCGCTGGGTGTCAAGTTTTTACCGGTGGTCACCCGCGCAACCGAAAAAGTCGGGCTGGCCAATAAATACAACGATGTGGCTGGCAAGGCTGCGGGTTTTGGACTGGTCAAAAAGGAAGACGCCAATATTCAGCAGTACGTCACCGGAAAATCACTCGACGGTCTCTACCTCGTCATTGGCGAGGAAGAAAAAAAGATCCGGCGAAACCCGGTCGGAACCGGCAGTGCGATTTTGAACAAGGTGTTCGGCGCGCTAAAGTAAATTCATTTTGCCGGCGGCCACTTGCCAACAAGCGCGTGACGTTAAATCTATTCGCGGGCCAGAAATCCACTAGGCGCTACATCACTTTGGCCAATTCCATCACCATGATGGAGGCCAACTGAGTGCGCAGTCCGTCCCGGCTGACCCGGGTCATGCTGTCTGACATCCAGCCTGCCATCTCCAGCGTGTTGGCCGCGCTTGCGATCTCAATGAATGGGAAATTCGGTTCAGTTCTGCGGAGATCCTTGCGCAGTTCGTCAAACAAGTGGTTTCGTACACGTTCGTCGATGATGACCATGTGCGGCACGTCGCGCTCGCAAAAACGTATTCCCAGCGCTATGGTGGCGGCAAAGCTGGACATCAACCCCAGCGATCGGCCGATCGCTTCGATTTCGTGGCGAAGGTCATCGTCGTCGGTAATGACCAGGAGGCGATGTCCGGCCAGCGGTTTCGACTCACTGTGCAAGGAGTCGAAACCGGTCTCCA
>JANOLL010000370.1:0-5339 GCA_031419775.1 Polaromonas sp.
CGCCGAAGACTGCTGCGCCCAGGCAAACCGCAAGGCAAAGGGGCAGTGACCGGCCCGCAAGGGGGCGTAAAAAGGCGTAGAAAAACTCCATGGGCTTACTCCGTACGTGGTGTGAATAGGCGAGTGCCTGGCGGAACTGACAAAGCGCGATTGTGGGGGAAATCGAGCTTTCGCGCTGTCCGCTTAATGGCGCGAATAGACTATCGCAATAGTCAACTTAATGAATTGGAGATCTTCCCAATGCTTACTCTTTGTGGCTTTCCCGTATCCAACTACTACAACAAGGTCAAGCTGGCCTTGCTGGAAAAAAACGTTCCCTTTACCGAAGAGATTGTGCTCACCCAAAGTACGGACGCAGCGGTGCTCAGTGATTCACCACTTGGAAAGATTCCCTTTTTACGCACCCCTCATGGCGCGTTATGCGAGAGCCAGGTCATCATGGAGTTTATTGAATCGGCTTACCCCAACCCGCCACTGCTGCCGGTTGACCCTTTCGCTGCAGGCAAAGTGCGCGAGCTGATCACTTTTATTGATCTGCATCTTGAATTGGTAGCGCGCGAACTGTACGCGCTGGCTTTTTTTGGTGGTGCTGTTGGCGACGATGTCAAGGTTCGCGTCCGGTCGCTGCTTCAGAAGAACATTGCAGGTTTCAAGCAACGGGTTAGATTCGCACCGTTCATTGCAGGGGACAGGTTCACTCAGGCCGATTGCGCGGCGTTTGCCAGCCTGCCGGTCGTCGGCATGGCCACCAAAGCGGTTTACGGCGAGGACCTGCTCCTCTTGGCTGGCGTGGACTACAAGCCCTACATCAAGATGCTGGGCGAGCGGCCCTCGGTCCAGCGCGTGGTGGCTGACCGAAAAGCCTACATGGCCAAGTCTTGAGTGGATGGCTGGTGCTGTCTTCTTTCTAGTTCGATCAACACCCTGATGGCAGCGTAGGCATCGTTGGCGGCATAGAGCGTTTGTGCGTCGGTCAATCGCTGGTTGGACCAATTAGATGTGGCAGCCTTTTTGGATTTGATGAAACGTTTGTTGAACAGTACGGCCACTGCACCCCGCACGCCCATGTCCTTACGGTAGCCCATGTCGCGGAAGACGCTGTTGAGATCCACCACGCCCTGAAGGTCGACTCCCAATTTGGAGACGATGCGTTTGCGGTCGTCGCCCAGGCCAAAGCCGGCTTTGACGATCCGGTGTGACTCCAGCAGCACGCCCACCGCCCGTCTGCAATCGGAGTCTTCCAGCTGAAAAATCCAAGCTTTTTCAAGCGTCGCGAGCTGTACGATATGCGGTCCGCTCGAGCTTTCGTTCTTTAAAAAAGTTGGCTTGGACTCGGTATCAAAGCCGAGCGCGATCACACCCGCCAGTTCCTTCAGAGCCAACACGGCCTGTTCGGCGCTAGACACCACCTGAATCTGGGCTAGGCCCAGCCGGTCAAATGGTTCGAGCAGGGCGATTTGCTCTTTATCGGGTGTGGCGTGTGTCGTCATGTTTCGTGCGTCAGAATACAACACGCGCTTTCCAGCACGCACTCTCCCATCACATCGGCAGGCAATCGCATGGCATCCGCACGAGGCATCACCACCGACGACTACAAGCTTTTTCCGTCGCCGCGCAACCGGCACCGGATTGTTTTTCCTCACCAGGTTTTTGTGCCTTACCCTTATATGCTGATTGATCTGGAAAGCTATCGTTTCGAGGGCAGGCACAGCCTTTTTGCAGCCTGCCGGCTTGCAGATGGCAAGATGGGGCAGCTTGTGACGCTGGAAATGCCAAGCGACGAACTGAAATTTAAAGGCCAATTTGTGCCGGACTAAACCCGTTGCGCCCACCCTAAGGTGTGCCCACTGGCCTTGTCTTGTGCCGGTGCAGCCGCGCCGCTACCATTCAAGCATGGTCGGGCCAAGAAGGTAGCCTGATCATCATTTTGAAAGAGGTCACATGCCGCAACTCATCGCGTCGGTCGAGGGTGTCGAAATCAAGCACCTTTACCTGCATAAAGACAGAACCACTTTGGGTCGCAAACCCCATAACGACATTGTTTTTGACAACATGGTGGTCAGTGGCGAGCACTGTGTATTCGATCTAAAAGGAATTGCCGATGTCTATATCGAAGACCTCCGCAGTACCAATGGCACTTATGTCAACGGCCACATGATCAAGTCCCGGCAGAAGCTCAAGGACAAGGACATCATTGCGATCGGTAATTTCAGGGTTTGCTTCTTGACTGCATCGGCGCACGAGCAGGGCTTTTCTGGCCAGACGACCGCGCTTCCGCTTGAGTCAGCTGGCGTGGCCGGAAATACCGGATTGATGCAGGCCAGTTTCAAACTGCTGTCTGGCACCTCCGCCGGGCTGGAAGTCCCGGTCGTGAAAGCGGTGACGACTTTTGGGCAGCCAGGCGTATCGGTGGTGTCGATTTCCCATCGGCGGCAGGGCTACTTTGTGGCGCATCTTGATGGTGACAAGCCTTCAACCCTGAACGGCCACCGAATCGGGACCCAGCCGATTTCACTGCGCGATCACGATGTACTCGAACTTGCAGGCACGGCGATGGAGTTCCTGCTCAAGCCTGGGTGAGTCGCGTCGCGAACATCCGGTTGAGGGAGTTGGGCAAATCAAAGCCATTTAAATATGAAAAATAGCGCTATGGGTGGACTGGTCTATTCCACCGACTCAGGGAGGATGTGTCCCGCTTGTCGCCAGCCCTTGCTCAACTGCGTTTGTAATCAGGTCAAGCCCACAGGCACTGTCAATGATGTGGTTCGCGTGAGCTGTGAGACAAAGGGGCGAGGCGGCAAAAGTGTGACACTGGTAAAAGGCTTGGCGCTGGACGCAAACGCGCTGGCACAAACCGGCAAGCTGTTGCGCGCGGCTTGTGGGTCCGGTGGGACGGTCAAGGACGGCGTGATTGAAGTGCAGGGCGAACACGTCGACCGGGTGATGGAAGCGCTTCTCAAGCAGGGCTATCTTGTCAAGCGTGCGGGCCGGTGAAGGAAACTGCTGGTAACAATCAATTGGCGCTGGCGCCTGATCAAAGTAGCAATTTTTGACCAGGGCTGGTCTCAGGTATTACCATGCTCTACAAATTGGTGCCGGTCAGTGCATCAGAGCTTAGACCGAGAGCGCCATGCCATCACTGTGCAGACGGAGGTAATTTGAACTTGGCTACATTTTTTTTAACCGTGGTTGCTTTGGCACTGGGGGGCTTGATGGGCGCCGGGCTGTATGCCCTTTGGCTACGCAACAAGTCGAAGGTGCGCTTGCGCTTGCCAGCCAAGTGGCCGCTGACCGCTAGGGGCCTGATGACCAGTGACGAACATGAGGTTCACGGCTGGCTGCGCGGCACTTTTCACGACCACCTGGTGATGGTCAAGGTGCCGGTTTTGCGCTTCACTATCCCAATTGAAAAGAACGTGAATGAAACGGCTCAACGCTGGCAGGAATTGCTGCATGGTGTCTATTGCACCTTCACTGTATGCACCCCCAACGGCAATGTAGTGGGTTGTGTGGATGTGCCCTCCAAGCGTGGCTTCAGCAAAACCAATCGTGAATTGAAAGAAGCGTTGCTGTCAGATTGCAAAATTGCCTACACCGTGGTGCGTAAAACGCATTTGCCCCATGTCAGCGCCATGCGGGCGGCATTTTTGGGCGAACTGACCGTTGAGGATGAGCAGGAGATGCAGGCTACACGCGGAGGGGATACCAACTTTCACGCTGACCTTGATAACTTTACCCAACAAAAAAGGGTAGCTGCCAAGGAAGCTGCGCTTAAAGAGATCAACACGCACCAAGACGCCAAACCCACGCCAGATCATCAACCGGCGGGGTTTAATGCGGACGGTACCGCAGCGTCGGGGAATGCCCGATCAACCGATGAGCCGCCACCGTGGGATGACTCTTTCACCATGCCTGCTGACACCCGGCCCGCCAAGTTGCCATAATCAACCGGAGCAGTCATCTGGCGCTTGGACGGCTGGTCCCGCCAGCAGATACCTGGGCTGCCCGAACGGCCGCCGCGACCAGCGGCAATCGGTCATTTCCAAAATACATGTCACTGCCCACAAAGAAGGTGGGCGAGCCAAATGCGCCGCGCTGAATAGCTTCTTCGGTGTTGACCTTGAGGGCATCCTTGATCTTTTGCTGGGCAATACCAGCCATAAAAGCTTCTACCCTGATACCCGTCTGACGGCAGATTTCTGACAGGACCTCGTCCTGAGAAATATCTTCTTGCCGGGTGAAATAAGCGGCAAAGCATGCCTCGATGTATGCCAGATAATGGCCCTTTGACTCGGCGTCTTGTGCCACCCATAGGCAGCCGCGCATGGCCTTGACGCTGTTGACAGGAAACACTTTGGGTGGAAACACGAGGGTCAGACCGGCTGAGCGTGCACAGTCCTGAACATCTTTGAGCAGGTAGCGATTCTTGGGCGAGTTCATGTCGTCCCGAGAGGTGTAAATGCCCTGGTTGACGCTGTTAAAAATGCCACCCACCAGAATCGGTCGCCATGTGATGGGCACGCCGAGCTCGGCCGCGACAGGCTGCAGGTTACGAAATGCCAGGTAGGTCCACGGACTGGAGCAATCAAAGAAAAATTCAATCATCGGCGGCTCCCGGGTTGGCTTGGCATGGTTTGACGTGTCCGGCACATAGCAGTCAGGGTTGGAGGGTTAGGCTGGAACTATCGGGGGCGTTTGTTCGGACCCGTCCTCACCGTTTGAGAGGTTTGACCAAACAGGTTTCTGCGTGCCTCATCGTTCAAGGTAGGGGCGCGTAGGTCTTTGCCCAAATCCAGTCCTCGTTTGACCGCTGGTCTTTCAAACAGGCGGTTGTACCAGCGCTCGACCTGTGGAAATTTTCCGAGTTCAATGTGCTGCGCCTTGTGTGTGCGTACCCAGGAGAAAATAGCCATGTCGGCAATCGAATAATCAGGCCCAGCTACATAGGCCGACGTGCGTTCTAGTTGCCGGTCTAGCACGCCGTAAAGTCGGTCGACTTCCTTGCTGTAGCGCTCTATCGCATAAGGAAATTTTTCAGGCGCGTAAAGAAGGAAGTGTCCGTTTTGTCCGGCCATCGGTCCAAGGCCGCCCATCTGCCACATCAGCCATTGCAACACCTGATAGCGCTCGCGCAATGTTTGGGGCAGAAATCGGCCGGTCTTTTCGGCCAGGTACTGCAAAATCGCACCGCTTTCAAAAACAGCCATAGGTGGGCCACCGCCAAGCGGAAGATGGTCGACGATCGCTGGCATGCGGTTATTGGGGCTGATGGCCAGAAACCCAGGGGCAAATTGATCACCGCTTCCGATGTTCACTGGATGCAAACAGTACGGCAAGCC
>JANOLL010000371.1:0-2779 GCA_031419775.1 Polaromonas sp.
GGCGGATTGAACCTTACCCACTCTGAGGGTTTTGAGCCATTTGTCGGCCGCTACGGTGCGCGCCGCGCCGAAGTGGAGCCTATGCTGGCCGAATTCAGCAGTGTTGAGTTGCGCGCCTGGGCGCAAGGACTGGGGGTAGAGACCTTTGTCGGAAGTTCCGGACGCGTTTTTCCGCGGGATATGAAAGCCGCGCCGCTGCTGCGCGCCTGGCTGCATCGGCTCCGCGGCTCTGGCGTGCAATTTTTCATGCGCCACCGCTGGCTTGGCTGGACCGATCAAGGCGCGCTTGAATTCTCAGGCCCATTTGGACGGACGACTGTGATGGCAGACGCCGTGGTGCTGGCGCTGGGAGGCGGCAGCTGGTCACGGCTCGGCTCTGATGGTGCCTGGGTGCCACGGCTGCGCGAGCAGGGTGTGCCAGTTGCGCCCCTTAAGCCATCGAACTGCGGCTTTGATGTGGCGGGCTGGACAAGCCATTTTGCCAACCGTTTTGCAGGCCAGCCGTTCAAGTCTGTTGCGATTGATTTCAAGGACACCCAGGGCCATACCTTTAGCCGAAAAGGTGAATTTGTTGCCACCGCCACAGGCGTTGAAGGCAGCCTGATCTACGCTGCCTCCAGTTTGCTGCGCGACGAAATTGACCGCTGTGGCAGTGCCACTTTTTTGCTCGACTTGCTACCCGGAAAGTCGACTGAGCAGGTTTTGGTGGAGGTCAGCATCCGCGTGGCTCGCGCTCCCTGTCCAGCCACCTGAAAAGCCGCCTGAATCTTGACGGTATCAAAGTGGCCATGCTGCATGAGCTGCTCGATCAGACCGCGATCCATGATCCGTTGAAACTGGCCACTGCGATCAAGGCCTTGCCGGTCACGCTGGTCGCCACGAGACCGCTTGAAGAAGCCATCAGCAGCGCCGGCGGCGTGATGTTCGACGCTTTGGACACCCAATTGCAACTTAAAGCGCTGACAGGCGTCACACAGCCAGTTTTTTGTGCCGGAGAGATGCTTGATTGGGAAGCCCCAACGGGGGGTTACCTGCTGACGGCATGTCTTGCAAGTGGCAGGGTCGCAGGGCAGGGTGTTTTGCGGCTTCTGGGTCGCTCCCTTTAGCGGCTCGCGTGTCTTGGTCTGGGTACAATGGCGGGTTGAGCATCCTGGCGTTCGGCCCGGCGCTGTTTTAGTCTTCTTGTCACCAATAATTGTGGAGCCTGCTGTGTTTATTTCTTCTGCTTTTGCCCAAACCGCGCCTGCTGCGGCCGCTGGCGGCGACATGATGTCATCTCTGACCGGCATGCTGCCCCTGGTGCTGATGTTTGTGGTGCTGTATTTCGTGATGATTCGGCCACAGATGAAAAAGCAAAAAGAGCACCGCGCCATGATTGAGGCATTGGCCAAGGGCGATGAAGTCGCCACGGCTGGCGGCCTGCTCGGCAAGGTGACCAAACTTGGCGACATGTATCTGACGCTGGAGCTGGCTGCAGGGGTAGAAGTGCAGCTTCAGCGTAGCGCCATCATTCAAGTGCTGCCAAGGGGCGCTTTGACCTCTGTCAAATAAGCCAGTTCGATAGCCTGGCCGGCTGTTCGCGCCGATTGCGACGCATGCAGAACGACCAGGCCGCATCTCTGCAGGCCGTTTGATTCCCTGACTCTTTCGCTTATCCGTTCTACAGAAACCGCAGCTCATGAATCGTTATCCGGTCTGGAAGTACGCCATCATCGTGGTCCTGCTGCTGATTGCGGTGGTTTACACCCTGCCGAATTTTTTTGGCGAAGCCCCGGCGGTGCAGGTGTCCAGCAGCAAGTCAGCCACCAAGATCGACAGCACCACGGTTGCCAGAGTGCAGCAAGCACTTAAAGATGCGGGCGTGGTGGCTGACGCGGTGGCGCTGGACGGTAATTCTGTCAAGGCTCGCTTTGGTGATACCGAGACCCAACTCAAAGCAAAAGACGCCGTTCAAAAAGCATTGAGCACGGAAGCCGGTGACTCGCCCTACATTGTGGCGCTCAATCTGCTCTCCCGATCGCCTGCATGGCTGACGGCCTTGCATGCGGCGCCCATGTATCTGGGTCTGGATTTGCGCGGCGGTGTCCACTTCATGCTTCAGGTGGACATGCAGGCTGCCTTGACCAAAAAAACCGAATCGTTGGCAGGCGACCTGCGACTGACGCTGCGGGACAAAAGCGTGCGCCATGCGGGTATCAACCGCACCGCGCAAGCCATCGAAATCCGGTTTCGTGACACCCAGACGCTGGCCGCCGCTAAAGCTTTGATTCAGGACCAGTTTCCGGACTTGCAGACCACCGATGTGCCGGAAGGACTCGAATACCGTTTAACCGCGTCCATCAAACAGGAAGCGGCCCGGCGCATACAGGATCAGGCTTTAAAGCAAAACATCGTCACGCTGCATAACCGCATCAATGAGCTGGGGGTGGCCGAACCGGTGATTCAGCAGCAGGGCATAGACCGTATCGTGGTCCAGCTGCCCGGCGTGCAGGACACGGCCAAGGCCAAAGACATTCTCGGCCGCACGGCAACCCTTGAAATGCGTCTGGTCGATGACAGCAGTGAAGGCCGCGCGGCTGAAAACAACAGTGGCCCAGTGCCGTTTGGAGCCGAGCGCTACCTGGAACGCGACGGACGCCCGGTGATTGTCAAAAAGCAAGTCATCATCACCGGTGAAAACCTGACCGATGCCCAGCCCGGATTTGATTCTCAAAACCAACAGCCCAAGGTTGACCTGACGGTGGACGCCAAGGGCGGGCGCATCATGCGCGACACCAGC
>JANOLL010000372.1:0-5453 GCA_031419775.1 Polaromonas sp.
CTGGCCGCCGCCAGCGCGAATCTGGCGTACCACCTCGTCCGCCGCCAGCGAGTTGCTGGTGAAGTTGACCGCAACGGCATAACCCTGGCTTGCCGCCATGAGGGCGGTGGCCGCGCCAATGCCGCGTGAACCGCCGGTGATCAAAACGGTTTTGGACAATCTCTTGCTCCTGCAAAAACGACCGATCCGGTGTACAAACTCGAACGGTAATGCTTGGGGCACTGTAACCGCTCTCCTGAAAAACTCAGCCTTGCTCCCTCGGCACGCTGCAGCGGTGACCTGAGGTATCGCGCCGCATTGGCCTTGTCATCTTATTTTTTACGGAGGCTTTTCACACCATGGGTCAATTTATTCCACTCACCGCCGCCGATGGCGCCACGTTTTCTGCCTACGTCGCCCAGCCTGCGGGAAAGCCGCGCGCCGCGATTGTGGTGTTGCAGGAGATCTTCGGGGTCAATTCGCATATTCGCTCGGTGGCAGACGGTTTGGCCGAGCAGGGCTACCTCGCCGTGGCGCCGGCCACGTTTGAACGCGTCAAACCTGGCGTCGAGCTGGGCTATACCGAAGACGACATGAATGCCGGCTTTGGACTCAAAACCGCTGTAGAGGCCTTGCCCTGCTCGGGCGTACTGCAAGATGTCCAGGCTGTCATTGACCATGCTGCCCAGGCCAGTGGTGGCAAGGTCGGCATCATTGGCTTTTGCTGGGGCGGCTTGCTGACCTGGCGCGCCGCCTGCACGCTCAAAGGCCTGAGCGCGGCGGTTCCCTACTATGGTGGCGGCATCACCTCCGAGGCAGAGATCGCGCGTCATCCGCAATGCCCGGTGATGGCACAGTTTGGCGATCAGGACCACTGGATCCCGATGGAAGGCATCACCGCCTTTTCCAAGGCCCATCCCGAAGTGCAGGTTCATGTGTATGCAGCCAACCATGGTTTCAATTGCGACCAACGCGGCTCATACAACGAGCCCGCTGCCACGGCTGCCCGCGCCCGCACGCTGGCTTTTTTCGCCGACAAGCTGGCTTGAGAACCATGTCCTTGACCGTATTTTTTAAACGCTTTAGGGCTTCAGTGCACGTTTTATGGATGATGTTTGCTATGATTAGCATAGCAACAGAATTGCCTGTCCGAGCCGCCGACTATGCGGGGCCGCTGTTCGATGCGCATCTGCATTACAACGACGAAGCCTGGAATGGCAATGCCGGGCCTCATCCGCCCGACGATGTGCTGGCCCGTATGCGGCGCAATGGCGTCAAGGCGATTGTTGCCAACTCGCGCCCCAACGACGGCACTAAAGCGCTGGTGGCAGCAGCGCGGACGGCGACCGACTTGACGGTGGTTCCCTTCATCCGCCTGTACCGCAACCGGTCAGATTACGACAACTGGTTCCGCGACGAGAGCATTTTCGACATGGTGCTGACCGAGTACGGTCGCGGCGCAGCAGTGGCTGGCAGCCGGGTCGAATTTCGCGGCATCGGCGAGTTCCATCTCTATGACAGCCGCAATGCGCAGCAACCAGTGGCTCAAAAACTGATGGCTTTTGCCGAAGAAAAAAACCTCGCGGTGCTGGCCCATGTGGACGATGCCGCGATCGACCTGCTGATGGCCAACACCCCGTCCAAAGGACAAAAGCTGCGCCTGATCTGGGCTCACACCGGCATCGGCGGTGCCACGCCGGCGCGGGTGGACCAACTCCTCGGCCAGTACCCGCAACTGATGGGAGAGTTGTCTTACCGACCCGGGCTGACGTGTGAGGGTGGCAAGCTGTGCCCAGATTGGCGTGCCCTCTTGCTCAAATACCCGACGCGATTCGTGATCGGCTCGGACACCTGGATCAATCAGCGCTGGCAGAGCTACGACGACATCATGAAAGGCTATCGCAACTGGCTGGGCGATCTGCCGCCCGAGGTGGCCCGGCAAATAGGCTGGGGCAATGCCGCTGCGGTGTTCGGGCTGCGTTAGAGTTTTTCAAGCGCTCGCGCGCCGGGCTCAGCGTCCAGCCCGCGCCAGGTAGCGTTTGCGCCAGAACAGCGTCACCACCACCACGACCAATGTAACCATCAGACCAAACGTCCACCAAAACCCGGACACGGAATGGATGATGGGCATGAACTCGAAGTTCATGCCAAAAAAACCGGTGATCAGATTTAGCGGCAAAAAGATGGTGGTTACCGCCGTGAGCGTGCGCATGATGTCGTTGGTACGGTGACTTTGCGCGCTGAAGTGCATCTGAACCGCCGTCTCGGCGTTCTGTTCCAGCCGGCGCACATGGTGCAGCACCCGCTCGATATGCTCCAGCACATCGCGCGACCTCACCTTGAGCAAGTCGCGCTCACGCTGGGTCACGGGCGTGTCCACGTCGGGCCAAGTCTCAACTGAATCAATCCAGTCCTGCAGCGCTGCGCGCTGGTCTTCGCAAATCTCGTCGAGCTGGTGCATCGCCATGCGCGCTTCCATGATGGCACCCCAGTTGTTGAAGCGGGCGGCGGGGTTGATCAACTCGGTTTGCCAATGGTCGAGCTGTTGCGTGAGCTCGCGGCGGAGCTCCAGATAACCATCGACCATCATGTTGATTACGCGCAGCATCAGGTCAGCTGGGCTGGCGGGCAGCTTGACACCGCTGGCGCGAGATTCTGCCGAGGTGGCGTTAAGCAGCCGGGCGGCATACGCGTCGCGTACTGCGCAATCAGTCGGGTGCACCGTCAGCAGCACCTGGTCAAACACGGCAAAACCCACCGGGCTGGTATCAATGCGTTTGAGCACCGGCGGCCCACTGCGTTTGAGCCGCATGTTTGGGGGTTCGCCGGACTTGGGCAGGTTGATTTCGGCCTGGCCGGCGGCAAGCCTGCGGAACACCAAAATGTCGTACTGTGAGGTGTAGTCGTATTGCGATGGCAACTGCTTGTTCAGCAAGTCTGTCACGTGCAGGTCCACCAGCTGGGTGCCGCACAGGCTTTGCAGCGAGGCCTGAATCGGGGCCAGCATCGCTTCGAACTCTTGCCGGGCGCAAGCAATCCAGACAAAGCCCTGTGATGGCAGCTGTGTTGGTAGGGCGTCGGTCTCGGCGATTGTGTGGCTGTCGGTGAGGGTGAAAACGCGCATAGGGGTCCTTAACCCGGCCTCAAGCTTGCTGAAGCTTTTTGGCTGCCTCGATGGCAAAGTAGGTCAGCACCCCGTCAGCACCGGCGCGCTTAAAGGCCAGCAGGCTTTCTATCATCACCGCGTCATGGTCCAGCCAACCGTTTAGCGCTGCTGCCTTGAGCATGGCGTATTCGCCGCTGACCTGATAAGCAAACGTCGGCACGCCAAATTCATCTTTCACGCGGCGAACGATGTCCAGATAAGGCATGCCGGGTTTGACCATCACCATGTCCGCGCCTTCAGCGATGTCCATCGCCACCTCGCGCAGTGCTTCGTCGGAATTGCCGGGGTCCATCTGGTAGACCTTTTTATCGGCCTTGCCGAGATTGGCTGCCGAGCCCACCGCATCTCGAAACGGGCCGTAGAACGCGCTCGCGTATTTGGCGCTGTAGGCCATGATGCGCGTGTGGATGTGGCCGCTGGATTCGAGCGCTGCACGGATCGCGCCGATCCTGCCGTCCATCATGTCACTGGGTGCCACGATATCCACGCCAGCCTCGGCCTGACACAGCGCCTGCTGGACCAGCACCTCGACCGTTGCATCGTTCAAAATATAGTTGTGCACGTCCAGCAGGCCGTCCTGGCCATGGCTCGTAAACGGGTCAAGTGCCACGTCAGTCATCACGCCTAGCTCGGGGAAGTTTTTCTTGAGTTCACGCACCACGCGCGGCACCAGGCCGTCTGGGTTGAGCGCTTCTTTGCCGTCGGGTGTTTTGAGCCCGGCGTCGATCACAGGGAAAAGTGCCATCACCGGGATGCCCAGCTTGACGCATTGTTCGGCCACCGGCAGCAGCAAGTCCAGGCTCAGCCGTTCCACTCCGGGCATCGAGGTAACCGCCTGGCGCAGCTGCATACCCTCGGTCACGAACACCGGGTAGATCAGGTCGTTGGCGGTGAGCGCGTTTTCACGCACCAGGTTGCGGGTGAACGCATCACGGCGCAAGCGGCGCGGGCGGCCGGCGGGGAAGGGCGCAAAGTTGGTGGCATGCAGTGTCATCGGCAAATTGTGCCAAACCTTTTGCGGGCAGACATCAACAATGTGAGCGATACACTTTGCCCATGCTCTGGGTCAAATCTTTACACATCGTTTTTGTGGCCAGCTGGTTTGCCGGCTTGTTTTATCTGCCGCGTATTTTTGTCAACCTGGCGATGGTGCCGCCCGAGAGCGTCGCGGAGCGCGAGCGCCTGCTGCTGATGGCCCGCAAGCTGTTGCGATTCACCACCGTTCTGGCCTTGCCAGCAATCGGTTTTGGCCTGTGGCTGTATGGGGGTTATGGCATTGGAAGAGGTCCGGGCAACGGCTGGATGCACGCCAAGCTGGCAGTGGTGGTGTTGACTGTGATCTATCACCTTGTTTGCGCGCGACTGCTTTCAGGTTTTGTGGCTAGTCGTCCCCAGCACAGTCATGTCTGGTTTCGATGGTTTAACGAGGTGCCCGTGCTGCTGCTCCTGGTTGCGGTCATCTTGGTGGTCGTCAAGCCTGGTCTGGGCTAGAGCCACTGCTTGGCGGCGTGCTCGAAAAAATGGCTATGGCCCGACCCGCTTCCACTTCCACTGCAGTGGTGGTCCGCTATCGGACCTTTGCATGGCCGCTCGCGCTGGCGACTTTGTGCCTGATCGTTTATGCCAGCCTCTATCCCTTCACGGAGTGGCGCGACCAGGGCATTTCGCCGCTGAGGTTTCTGGCTGCGCCGCTTCCCAGATACTGGACCGGCTTTGATGTGGGAATCAACATGGCGGGTTATGCCCCGCTAGGATTTTTGTTGACGCTATCTGCTTCAAGTAATGGACACATTCGGTGGCCAATCGGCGTGGCAGTACTCGCGGCTGGGGTTTTGTCCCTGTGCTTGGAGACCTTGCAGAGCTACCTGCCCTCACGCGTACCTTCCAATCTGGATCTGGTTCTCAATACCGCTGGTGCGGGAGTCGGTGCCTGGGCTGCCTGGCTGCTGCAGAAAACCGGCGTAGTCGACCGTTGGAGCCGGTTTCGCGCCCGCTGGTTTGCACCTGACGCCCGCGGCGCGCTGGCCCTGCTGGTGTTGTGGCCGGTTGCCTTGCTGTTTCCGGCATCGGTTCCCATGGGCCTTGGCCAAGTGTTTGAACGACTGGAAATGGCGCTCACGGAGGCGCTTACGGACACGCCTTTTCTCGACTGGCTGCCGGTGCGTGAAATCGAGCTTCAACCGCTGGTCCCGGTAGCCGAACTGGTCTGCGTTGCGCTGGGCGCGCTGATACCTTGCCTGCTGGGCTACTGCGTGATTCGCACCTTGGGGCAGCGCGCCATTTTTTCAGTGTTTGTGCTGGCTGTGGC
>JANOLL010000373.1:0-7567 GCA_031419775.1 Polaromonas sp.
CCGCGTTGTGTGGCGTTTCTCGAAAGCTGGACCCAGGACGGCAAGCTGCAGCCAGAGGTCGCCAACAAGGTCAAGGAATGGTTTTCCATTCGAACCAATCCGGACGGGAGCCAAAGCGAAGGCCTGGGCGACTGGGACATCTCCCGCGACGCGCCCTACTTCGGCATCGAAATCCCGGACGCGCCGGGCAAGTATTTTTACGTCTGGCTGGATGCACCGGTAGGCTACCTCGCGTCACTGAAAAACCTTCTTGACCGGCGCTGCATCGAGGCGGGCGGAGACGGTATTTCCTACACCGAGTACATGGCCGACCCGGAACTGGAGCAGTACCACTTCATCGGCAAAGACATCGTGACCTTTCACACGCTGTTCTGGCCGGCGATGCTGCATTTCAGCGGTCGCAAGACGCCAGACAACATTTTTGTGCATGGTTTTTTGACCGTGAACAACGGTGAAAAAATGAGCAAGAGCCGGGGCACCGGACTGGACCCACTCAAGTATCTGAGTCTGGGTATGAACCCCGAATGGCTACGCTATTACCTGGCCGCCAAGCTCTCTGCCAAAAATGAAGATGTTGACTTCAATGCCGATGATTTCATGGCTCGGGTGAACAGCGACCTGATCGGTAAATACGTGAATATTGCCAGCCGGGCTGCCGGATTTATTGCCAAGCGCTTTGCTGGCAGGCTGGGTGAGATCAGCGCGGATGGCGCGACATTGCTGGAACAGCTGCGTTCCCAATCAACCGCCATTGCAGAAAATTACGAGAATCGTGAGTTCGCCAAGGCGCTGCGCGAAACCATGCTGTTGACCGACCGCGTCAATGCCTACGTCGACCAAAACAAGCCTTGGGAACTGGCTAAACAAACCGGGATGGACGCACGCCTGCAAGACGTTTGCACTGTCTGCATTGAAGCCTTCCGGTTGCTGACGATCTATCTGAAGCCAGTCCTTCCGGCTCTGGCCGGACAAGTTGAGGCCTTCCTGAAGGTTAGTCCCTTGTGTTCGTCAGACACGGCAAAAGGGCTGGGTGCGGGGCACACCATCGGCGACTACAAACACCTCATGCAACGCGTTGATATCAAGCAACTTGATGCACTGTTTGAGCCTCCAGCCCAGGTAGAGTCTGGGCAAAACGCTACTGATTCAATAGCAACGTCACTTCCAGGTGGCGAGGCGCCGGCAGCCCCGATCAGCATCGATGATTTCGCCAAAATCGACCTGCGCATTGCCAAAATCGTGAATTGCGAGGCGGTTGAGGGCTCCACCAAGCTTCTTCGTCTGACGCTGGATGTGGGCGAAGGCAAAACGCGCAACGTGTTCAGCGGCATTGCCAGCGCCTATCAGCCTGCAGATCTGATTGGCAAGCACACCGTGGTGGTGGCCAACCTGGCGCCGCGCAAGATGAAGTTCGGCCTCAGCGAAGGCATGGTGTTGGCCGCCAGCCACGCCGACGAAAAAGCAGAGCCTGGTATCTACGTGCTGGAACCCTGGCCGGGCGCTACCCCCGGTCTGCGGGTCAGGTAACCATCTCACACCGCTGCGGCCAGACAGGCCAGCAGTGGCCATCTCACCGATGGGCGGGGTCGCTGATTGCGTGGCGCACAATCAGGGCTCATGCACCTTCCGCCTTACCTCGCAGCCTTCCACCCGCGCATCATTGACGCGCTGGCGGGCTACACCCGGGAGCGTTTTTTCAAAGATGCGGGCGCCGGCCTCACCGTCGGAATTGTTGCCCTGCCGCTCGCCATGGCCTTTGCGATCGCTTCGGGCCTTAAGCCTGAAGCTGGCATCTGGACTGCCATCATCGCCGGGGCGCTGATTGCCGCGCTGGGCGGCTCCGCGGTACAGATCGGCGGCCCCGCGGGGGCATTCATCGTGATTGTGTATGGCATTGTCGAGCGCTATGGCGTGGCCAATTTGCTGATCTCGACCGCCTGTGCGGGTGTGCTGCTTTTTCTGTTTGGTTTATTCAAGCTCGGGACGCTGGTCCGCTATGTGCCGGTCAGCATCGTGGTGGGTTTTACCAACGGTATTGCGGTGTTGATTGTGCTGTCGCAGGTCAAAGACCTGCTGGGCTTGCAAGTGCCCAAAATGCCCGCCGATTTCTTCTCGCAGATTCACGCCATTGGCGATCACCTCGACACGGTCAACTTCTATTCTCTCGGACTGGGGCTGATCTGCGTGCTCGGCCTGTTTGCCTGGCCCCGTCTTTTTAGCCTCCAGGGGGCAGAACGTGCCGGTTTTACAACTCGCCTTCTCAAAATGATGCCAGCCGTCGAAGGGGCGCGGCTGCACCAAGCCACGCGGCTCGCGGCACGCATGCCGGGGCCGATCGTGGCCCTCGTCACGCTCACGCTATTGGCCTACGCGCTGCAGCTACCGGTAGAGACCATAGGCTCGCGCTTTGGTGGCATTCCCAGGCAATTACCTGGTTTCGCCCTGCCTGACTTCTCTTGGGCGACGGTGCGTCTGTTGCTGGCGCCTACGATCACGATCGCTGTCCTCGGCGCAGTCGAGTCGCTGCTCTGCGCCCGAGTGGCCGACCAGGTGTCGGGTCTGCCGCGGCACAACCCGAATCAGGAATTGATGGCCCAGGGCATTGCCAACTTCGTCGTGCCGTTTTTTGGTGGCATGCCGGCCACGGGAACAATTGCCCGGACCGTCACCAACGTTCGCTCAGGCGCCACATCGCCTGTCTCAGGGCTGGTACACGCCCTCACGCTGGTGCTTGTTGTACTGGCAGCAGCTCCACTGGCCGTCCACGTGCCGCTGGCCGTTTTGGCCGGCATCCTGCTCTTTGTCGCCTGGAATATGGGTGAATGGCGCGAGTTTGTCCGATTGCGCGAGGCTAGCAACCACTACCGGCTCATCATGCTGGGGACTTTCTTGCTGACGGTGGTGTTTGACCTGACGGTGGCACTACAGGTAGGTCTCATCCTCGCCTGCGTGCTGTTTGTGCGGCGTATGAGCACGCTGTTTCAGGTGGTCGAAGTCTCCCGTACGCCTGAGTCGGCCAGCTTTCAGCTCTATGGTTCGCTTTTCTTTGGCGCCGTCGCCAAGATTGATCCGATTTTGACGCTGGTTGAAAGTGCGCCCCAGGCACTGGTGGTGCATCTGGATGTGCAGTCCCTGCAATCGCTGGACTCCTCGGGGCTGGACGTGCTGGACCAATTACATAAAGCCATTGCGCTTCGCGGCGGGCGCCTGGTGTTGGCTGGGCTCAATGCGCAGCCGAAGGCCGTGATGGAGCGCTCCGGCTTTCTGGAAAAGGTCAACGCATGACTAGGGCCATGTCGCGCTAGCCACCTTTGGGATAGACACTTTCTTCGGTCGCCGAGCCGCTGCGGACCACATTCAGGTCCTGGTCAAACACCACGCTGAAAATCATGGGCGTATTGGGCGGATTGAGGTAGCGCCAGTCGTAGTGGGTCTGTTGCGCGGCCGCAAAAGGCGTCACCCGCATGGGTTTGCCGAGCAGTTTGCGGACTTGCTCCATGCGCATTCCAGGCAGCACAGCCGCAAAGTTTTGCGGAGTAAGCACCTGCCGCAGGGCACTCATCTTGCCGTCTGGGCCAATGGTGATCATGTAATTGACCATACCCTGAGGCTGACGGTTGTATTCAAACGTTCTGGCACCCGCTGCGGCCACGACGGCCAATGCGGCGCCCGGCTGTGGCGTTGTAGCCATATCAGCCGCGCTCCAGATTTTTTCGGGTTCGCCAAACCGGGCCCGCACATCGGCCTCCGTCGCGACGCCCTCTTCCAGTTCGGCAATGCGCTGGGGATCGCAGCCGACCAAACCCAAGAAAAACGACAGCAGTCCCATTCCGATCAACGCCCTTCTATAGGTCTGCAGTCTAGCGGTGGGAGACAGTAAAAATAGGAGCAAGGCGGTACCCCGGTAAAATCATCGCACGACACACACTTGGTAGTTTAGACCCATGTCCTTTTTTCGCCGCCCCGACTACACCTCTGAAGCCACCCAGTTCATTGACCTGCTCAAGGCGAACAAGCCGACCCTGGAAGCCGAGCAACGTGCGGGTAGGGCGCTGTTGTGGGACAAAAACCTCAATCGCGAGGCTCAGGCGGACTTCAACGATGCACGCATTCCCCAGCCAGCCTATGTATATGGCACCAGCAACCACCCCAATGGCCGGTGAGCTTCTACGCACGGCAAATCTGCCCTAAGCCAACGTCATTCGGTCATACTTCGCTATATTTTCAATAGCGCATTACTGATTATTGCCTGGTCTCTATGGCCCCTTTCAACTCCCCTCCCAACACCCTATCCGGGCGAGACGGTCGGCCACAGGCGGGCCAGTGGCTGCCGGCAGAGGAGTCGACTGCGCACATGCCGGTCGTGATTGACCAGGTTGCCCTGGCGCGGCTGTATGGCGAACCGCTCTTTGCCATGCCGCACGACCTGTACATCCCACCGGATGCGCTACAGGTGTTTCTGGAGGCCTTTGAAGGACCGCTGGATTTGCTGCTGTACCTGATCCGCAAGCAGAATTTCAATATTCTTGACATTCCCATGGCCGCGGTCACGCGCCAGTACCTGACCTATGTGGACGAAATTCGGGCCACCAATCTTGAACTGGCCGCCGAATACCTGCTGATGGCGGCGATGCTGATCGAGATCAAGTCGCGCATGCTGCTGCCGCCCAAACGGCAGGCCGAGGGACAGGAAGCCGAAGATCCGCGCGCTGAGCTGGTGCGCCGGCTGCTGGAGTACGAGCAAATCAAGCTGGCGGCCCACAAGCTCAACGAGATGCCGCAGTTCGGTCGGGATTTCTTGCGCGCGCAGGTTTATGTAGAGCAATCCCTGCAGCCGCGGTTTCCAGAAGTCAACGTGGTGGACCTCCAGGAGGCCTGGCGCGATATCGTCAAGCGGGCCCGGCTGGTACAGCATCACGTCATCAGCCGTGAAGAACTCTCGGTGCGCGAACACATGAGCATCGTGCTGCGCAAGTTGCAGGGTCGAAAGTTTGTCGAATTCGACGAGTTGTTTGACTCAGCGCGTGGCATGCCGGTGCTGGTGGTGACCTTTATCGCGCTGCTCGAGCTGTCCAAAGAAGGCCTGCTCGATGTCACCCAGGCCGAGGCTTTTGCACCGATTTACGTGAGGCTGGCTTACACGCCTACCTGAGCCCTGCAGCGGCGCCCGGCAGTTCATCAAGCTCAGAGAACCATGAACAATCAATCGATGGTCGAGCGCAGCCTGCGGCATGTCTGGCACCCGTGCACGCAGATGAAGCTGCACGAAACCCAGCCGATGCTGCCGATCGCCCGAGCCGAGGGCGTATGGCTCTACGATTTTGAGGGTCGGCGTTATCTGGACGGCATCAGTTCCTGGTGGGTCAATCTGTTTGGCCACGGCCATCCGCATATCAAGGCCGCTCTGGTAGACCAGCTCAACCAGCTCGACCACGTGATGCTGGCCGGATTCACCCACCAGCCGGTGGTGGAGCTGTCTGAAAAACTGGGCACACTGACTGGGCTAGGTCATGCCTTTTACGGCAGCGACGGCGCCTCGGCCACCGAGATTGCGCTCAAGATGAGCGCGCATTATTGGCGCAATCGGGGTCGGCCTGAAAAGTGCCGCTTTGTCGGCCTGACTGGCGGATACCACGGCGAAACCGTGGGCGCTCTGGCCGTGACGGATATTGCCCTGTTCCGGGAAGCTTATGCACCGCTGGTGCGACTGGCCGACACCGTTGCCAGTCCGGATGCACGCCAGGCGCTTCCCGGAGAAAGCGCTCTTGAGGCAGGCGTTCGCGCAGCAGCCGCGCTCGAGCGCTGGCTGGACCAGCACCATGCCAGTACGGCTGCACTGATTCTTGAGCCCCTGGTGCAGTGCGCATCGAGCATGGCCATGCACGACGCGGGTTACCTGCGCCTGGCACGTGCGCTGTGCACACGCTATGAGGTGCACCTTATCGCCGACGAAATTGCCACCGGCTTTGGCCGCACCGGAACGATGTTTGCCCACCAGCAGGCAGGCATACTGCCCGACTTCATCTGCCTGTCCAAGGGCCTGACGGGCGGCACCCTGCCGCTGTCTGCGGTTCTCACCACCGACAACGTTTACGAAGCCTTTTACGACGATCGGGTGGCGCGAGGCTTTTTGCACTCGCACTCTTATACCGGTAATCCACTCGCCTGCCGGGCTGCATTGGCTACCCTGGAATTGTTCGAGCAGGGCAAGGTATTAGTCAACAATATCGCGCTGGCCCACTCCCTCAGCGCGGCCTTTGCACCGCTAAGCAACCATCCGCGCGTCAGCAATGCGCGCCAGACCGGCATGATCTGGGCTTGGGACGTCGATACCCATCTGCCCGATTTTTCGCGCCGCTACCAGCACCATGCCATGGCGCGCGGCGTATTGTTGCGACCGATTGGCAGCACCCTCTACGCCATGCCTCCCTATGTGTTGAACGACGAGACAGCAGACCACTTGGCCCGTGGTGCGCTGGGGGCTTTGGACGCCACGCTAGCCGAAGAAAGCCGCCATGCCTGAACCCGGCAAGCTTTCCCTTTTTGTTACCGGCACCGATACCGGTGTGGGCAAAACCCTGGTCAGCTGCGCGCTGCTGTATCAGCTGGCGTTGCGCTACCCACGGGTGGTCGGTATGAAGCCGGTGGCGGCGGGCACCAGCCTGTTTAACGGCGTTCAGGTCAATGAGGACGTGCTGGCGCTTCGCGCAGCGTCCAATTGCGGCGTCCCCCCGGAAATGGACAACCCGGTATCGCTGGCTGATCCGGTCTCCCCGCACATCGCCGCGCAGCGCTCTGGAACCCGTATCGACATGGGCCACATCGTCGCCTGCCATCAAGCGCTCCTGCAACGGGCCGATGCGGTAGTGGTGGAGGGCGCCGGCGGCTTTATGGTGCCGCTAACTGACGACAAAGCTGGCATCAGCACTGGTGCCGACCTCGCGCAAGCTCTCCAGCTGCCGGTGATACTGGTCGTCGGCATGCGGCTGGGCTGCCTGAACCATGCACTGCTCACTGCCGAGGCGATACGCGCCCGTGGACTAAAGCTGGCAGGCTGGGTGGCCAACCAGATCGACCCGGACATGGCTGCGCAGCAAGAGAACCTGTTGTTTCTCAAGCGCCGCCTGGGCGCCCCACTCCTCGCCTACGTCGGTTGGCTAGCCCGGCCAGACCCCACAGACATGACGATGGATCTTCCCGCTTCATGGCGGCCGTGGCACGGATGAACAAGCCTGTAGCTAGCTCCTGGCTCGATGAATTCCCCGAGCGCCTCAACGATCTCGATCGCGCGCACTTGCGCCGCCAGCGGCGAGTGGTGCAACCCGCTGATGGCGCGCATCTGCTGGTAGATGGCCGACGCTTGCTGGCATTTTGCAGCAACGACTACCTTGGCCTGGCGGGCCACCCTGACTTGGTAGCGGCGGCACGCGAGGGGGCCAAGCGGTTCGGCGTGGGCGCTGCCGCGTCGCCCCTGGTCAGCGGCCACAGCGCGGCCAACGACGCTCTGGAAATCGCGCTGGCACGCTTTGTCGGTCACTCCCGGGCACTGTATTTTTATGCCGGTTAC
>JANOLL010000374.1:0-14775 GCA_031419775.1 Polaromonas sp.
TTTTCAATCGCGCGCGCACGCAGCAAGATCTCCCAATGGTCACGCCCCGTGGTGAAGGTGAATGCGCTTGGCACCAGCAACAGGTCTGCTTTCAACAAGCGGTAAAGCTCAGGGAAACGCAGGTCATAGCAAATGCTCAAGCCAACCCGATACGTGTTGCCATCAGTCGACGGCAAATCAAACGTTACGGGCTGGGTACCAGGCTGCAGCACACGCGATTCGTCGTAGCGCTCCTGCCCGTTGTCGAAGCGAAACAGATGCATCTTGTCGTAGCGGGCAAGACACTGACCAAGGGGGTTGTAGACCAGCGAGCTGTTGTGTACCCTGTCCGGTCGATCAGATGCCAGCGGAAGCGTTCCGCCGACAATCCACAGATTGAAATCTCTCGCACACTGGCTCAAAAACTCCTGTAGCGGGCCCTGTCCTGCTGGTTCCGCAAGGTGCAACTTATCGGTGTCCCGGTGACCCAACAGGCAAAAATACTCCGGCAATACTGCCAGTTCCGCGCCCTGCGTGGCGGCTTCGGCGAGCAGTTGCCTGGCGACCTCAAGGTTGACCGAAACCCTGGCCGACGAGACCATCTGGATAGCGGCAACCCTCAAGGTTTGCGCTCCACCTTCGTGATTTTCGGATCCGCCCAGCTGCCATCAATCTGGAACTCCTGGGTATTGGCCTGAATCAGCGGGCGCCGCAAGAAAAACTGGGCCAGAAAACTACCCAGTCCGATCGCCGGATTGATCACGGTGGCAATCAGGGACGCCGTGCCGGCGTTGATCTCGGGGACCACCACCACCTTGATATCCTGGGTTTCCTTGGCGATATCAGCGCTGCCTTCCATCAACACGGCCGCATTGACACCCTTCATCTGCAGATTGTTGGTCGCTGCAAGTCCCTGGTTGATGGTGACATCGCCGCGAACAAAATCGAATGCAAAGCCGTCCGAAAAGACATCGCGAAAATCCAGCGTCAGCCGGCGCGGCAGCGACTGCAAGCTCAGCACGCCCAGCAGCTTGGCGATGCCCGGGTCGGCTTTCAAAAACTGCCCGGCTTCAATGTTAATGTTGAATTGCCCACTCATGCTGGGGTAGTCCAGACTCAGCGGTGAACCCAGCCAGGCCACCTGTCCCTCCATTTTTCCCTTACCGCGCCGGATCAGGTCGTTCATGCCGAAGCGTTTGAGCAGTTCGCCGGAATCGGCGATATCAAGCTTGAAGTTCATCACCGTGCGCCGACGGTCCGCTCCGCCGCGTGGTCCGCGCAAGGTTGCAACGGGAGCCCCAGACGGCACCTGTGCATTGACGGCCACCCAGTTCCCCGTGGCAGTCAGCACCGCCTCGGGCATGTAGACGTTAAATTTATTGAGTCGCCACTCCCGCACTCCACCCTCGCGCGCCACGGCCTGGGCTCCACGGTTGACCGCGTCAATTTCTACCCGACCGAGTTTTTTTCCGCGCAGTTCCAGATCGTCCACGACGATGTCGAGCGCCGGAATATTGGCAGGTTGCTCGTCCAGTATGGATTCCACCTCGTTGGCAGTGCTGCTTCCTAGACTCAATCGAGCCAGCCGGGCATACACCCGACCGGCGCCTACCCCACTGGGTTGCCGAATCTCAAAATAGCCATTCAGCTCGGTGGCATCCATGTTGGCACGCCAGTTCAAGCCGTCGCGCGATCCACCGACCACCACGTTGTTGAGCCTGCGGCCGCCGTACTGCAACTCACCAGCGCGAATGGCCAATTGGGTGGGCAAATAATCCAGCGTGGCAGCCGACAAGGCGCTGCGGCTGCCGACGGTCACTGCAGGCTCTGGAGGCGCCGAAGGCGCGGACGCGGCTGCGACGGGCGGGCTCAACCCGCTTCCGGCCGCGCTGGAAAGCACTTTGTCCCAGGCATCCAAGTCCACACGAGCCAAAGCGACGTTGGCCACCACACCGCTGTTAGGCATGGGCACCGACTCACCGGGTTCCAGGCCTACCCCTATGGTTCCCCGTACGACGCGGGCCTCTGGCCCGCTGACATCGCGGACAAAAATTACCGATGCAAGACGTCCGATGGTCAGCGTCAATTGGTCCTGCAGTTTTTGACCCGGCGCCATCGAATCGCGCAACAGCACGTTTTCAAAGCGAAAAGGCAGAGCGGTTTCAGCACTTTTGCTCAAGGGCGCGGGAAGATTCAGCACCATGCCCTCGAGGTTGCTGCTGACCACCACATCGACCGCACTGCGTCGAAAGCCCAGACTGGCGGTGTAGGCCGCGCCGCCGCTGGCGTTTTGCGCCATCCGGGCGACAAAGCCAAGTTCCCGCTCCTGTCGCAAGCCCTCGGCCGTCAAGTTGCCTTGGGCTTTGAACACCACTGTCGGCTCACTCTCACCGGCTGCCGGCGTGGACCGGGACACAGGGCGCATCCCGCCCTCAAATCGCATCTCACCGCCCAACACTCGCGCCTGACCGGCGGACACATTAAACCCGGATTCAGTGAAGGTGGCGACGCCCTTGAGCTGCGCCAATGCCGGCGATGCAGGCGTGAACTTGACATCGTTTCCGGTCAATGAAACCGTCCCTTTGACCCGGGTTTTCTCGATGGCGTTGAGCGGCAAATCCAGCTGCAAACCATATTCACCAGGGCCACTGGCAACCGTCTTCGCAAGCGCCAGGCTCGTCATCCCGCTCAAAGGCGATGCGTTGACAAAGGCCACGGCATCAGCCAGGGGCCCCTTTATTTTGGCAGTGAGATCCAGCGTGGCGGAGCGAAGCAGATCAGGAATTCGAGCATCCACTTTCACGACCTGCAGTGCCGACAGGCCAGCTACTTTGGCGCTGGCTCCAGTGACCTCCATCGCGGAGCGGTTAAAGAGCAGGTCTCCCCGCAAGTCAGTCAGCGCGGGCCAGGGGAGGGCGTCCTTGGGCTGAAGCAGCCTGGGCACGTAAACCAGCTGACCATTCTTGACTTTCGCCGCCACCCTGAATTCGCCCTTGGTCGGGTCGGAAAACGGGATGTCATCAACCGGTCCCTTGACCTTGAATTTCACCTCCGACATTTCGCCTTGCACCACCGCATCGCGAACATAGTGGCGCACCTCACCTGCCAACACGAGTGGCAAATAACGGTGGACTTTGCCAGCGCTTCCGCGGCTCAATGTGCCCTGCAAATCGAGCACACCAAGCGAGCCCATTTCGAAGCCCGACCCGCCAGGCGATCGAGCCGTAGCTGCGCCGTCACCCGATTGCCAACTGGCCTGCGCACTGCCTTCAGCATCGGGGCTGGAAAATTTGATATTACGCAGCTGCACCTCTGTTTTTCCACCCGCCAATTTCCATTGTGCATCCAGCGAAAGCTGGTCAAACGGCACGCGTGACTCTTCAAACACACCCGGCAAATCAAGCGAGCCGCGCGCCATTTTGACCACCGCGCTGCCGCCCGTCTGCGTCAGGTCGAAATCCACCGTGGCACCGCTGATGCCGGGTCGACCCGGCAGTTCCCGCATTTCGCCTGCCGCGCCTCCCATGCGCGCCACCACGGGGCCGGGTAGGGGGGCCAGCTCGAGCCCGGTGACCTTGCCTCTGGCCGTCAGGCCCGTCGGGGCATCGGCCGGCCCCTGCCACCGCGCATCCACTGTCTCCATCAGACCTTTGGGGGCGTAAGAGGTGATCAGGGCGTGCGTGGCGGTCCCCAGCGGCAGGCGGTTGGCAATCCTGGCCAGCGTCGCCAAATCCAGCTTGTCTGCCTTCAGCTCGGTCTTTTGCCCCGCCAGGGCTTCAGCCTCGACATGCAGCAGCGAAAAATTGCCCCCGGGCCAGGCGATTCCATCAGGCGTATTGAAACGCAAGCCCTGGGACTTGATCTCGAATCCATTGGCGAGCTTTCGACCTGCGAGTCGCCCTGACACGTGGGCCAGCGCCAACGGTTCGAGCGCCTTTCCCCACTGCGTGTCCACTCCTGAAAGTGCGACGTCAAAAGTCCCAGCGGCCAGCTGTCCCCTGTCAAGATCAACCCAGGCCCGAAGGCCGCCCTGACCAGCCTGGAGCTCCATGCCAAGCTGATCGGTGCTGACGTACTGCTTGATCTGGGACACGTCAACGCGACTGAACTCTGCGTACAGCTGGCCCGACCAATCGCGCCACTGGCCAGCGTCCACCGACAACAGAGGCTGCTTGAACATGCCGCGAAGGCTAAAACGCTCGCCCCATTCACCTGAGGGTGTGGCGTCAAGGCGCAGCGCATGGCTGCGACGCCCGTTGCGCATGATCATGTCGACCTGACCCAGCGACAAGAGCGGCGCGCGACGTAATTCGTCGGTCCAGCGAATCGAGCCGCCCTGGATGGCAAATTCTTTCTGCGAAAAAAACCAGTTGACGATGGCGTTGTTATCGCCTCGGCTTTGTGACACGTCCAACCCACCCACATAAACCTTCGCGTCGCTGGTGCGGCGAATGTCCAGCACTGGCTGGTCGATGACGAGTTGTTCAAAACCCAGTCCCCACAGTGAAGCCGGGGACAAGGCAGCAGTGACACGCGGCAAACGCAAAGCCTCACGACCCTGCAGGTCCAGAAGCACCACATCGCGTAACTCGAAAGACGGAATCAGGCTCTCACTCCGAGCAGATATCTGCCCGATCCGAACCCGCACACCCAGCGCCTGACTGGCCTGCGTTTCAAGGAACGGGCGAAACTGGCTGATTCGCGGCACAATCCAGCCGTGAAGGACTCCCCAGCTTGCGACAAACAGGAACCAACCCATCAGCGTCAGCCAGAGCAGAAGACCGGCAAAGGTCGCGACCCAACGGACGCGCCGCGATGCCAGAGTCGGCGCGGTCAGCGAGGGGGAAAGCGTTTGGTCCATCGGCATGAGAATTATGACCGTCACTGCTAGCGTCCGTTCCGTGTCCGGTCATGAAGTTTTGTGAACCTGTGTGATGACTGCTAGCCGCAACATTCAGGTACAAACCCAGCTGCGCTCCCCGTCAGCGCCAGCCGATTCAGGCTATTCGCGCTTTGTTCAACGCATTCGCAGGCGCTACCCCAGCCAATTGCTGATGTTGCCAGCTGGTGTGCCGACGCGCCCTGCGATGGAGGCGACCCTGACGTCGCTGCTGGCCACGGGTCTCGCTGTTGGGGAAGCGCTGCGGGTACTGCGTCAGGTTGTGATGGAGCGATTGGTGGTGCTGGACTGCGACGGCGACTCCGCTGGCCAGGCCGAACTGAAGATCATCACCGGGACCATGACCGATCTGGCAGAGCTGGCGCTAGACGCCGCTGCACAGGCATCGCAGAAAGTCCTGGATGATCTGCATGGCCCACCGTGCGGCCCCTGCTCGCCCGGGGCCGCATTCCAACGCGCCCGGCTGTGGATCGTCGGCATGGGCAAACTGGGCGCACGCGAACTGAACGTCTCCAGCGACATTGACCTGATCTACGTCTACGACCATGACGGTGACACGACAGGCCGAGCTGATGGGCGGGGACGAATTTCCAACCACGAGTATTTTGCGCTGCAGGTCAAGGCAATCTACGGTCTGATTGGCGAGACAACCGAGCATGGCTTTGTGTTTCGAGTCGATCTGGCTTTGCGGCCGCACGGCAATTCGGGGCCAGCGGCGATTTCCTTGAATGCGCTGGAAGACTATTTTCAGTCACAAGGCCGCGAATGGGAGCGTTTCGCCTGGCTCAAAAGCCGGGTGGTGGCGCCGCGCGAATGCATCCAGAACGCATCGGCGCTGTCCCTGCGCGCGGCGGTCTTGCCCTTCGTGTTCCGGCGCTACCTGGACTACCCGGTTTTTGACGCGCTGCGCATCCTGCATCGACAAATTCGCGAACATGCCGCCAGGCGCTGTGCGGGCCACCCCGAACGGGCCAACGACGTGAAGGTGTCGCGTGGCGGCATTCGCGAAATCGAATTCACCGTGCAACTGCTGCAAGTGGTGCGCGGCGGGCAGTTTCCGGAGCTGCGGACCCGGTCCACCTGCGACGCGCTGACCCGCCTGGCCCATGCCGGCCTGATGCCACGCGAGACCGCCGAATCTCTGGCACGCGCTTATGTTTTCTTGCGCCGGCTGGAGCACCGCATTCAGTATCTGGACGATCAGCAAACCCATGTTTTACCGACACGCGACGATGATCTGGGCTGGATTGCGACGACTTTGGGCTACCACAATTGCTGCCAGTTTCTTGCCGATCTCGATGCGCACCGCGAGCTGGTTGCAGGAGAATTCGACCGGCTGCTGGGCGGCAGTCGCGATTGCAAGGGTTGCAGCAAGACTGCCGGAACCGTGCTTCCACAGCTCGACGAGCTGCTGGCTCACCTTTCAGAAAAGTGGCCGACTGAATTTCGCGCCCGTCTGGCTCTGTGGCGGCAGCATCCGAGAGTGCTGGCGCTACGGGATGAGTCGCGCGCGCGCCTGACACTGCTGGTTCAGCGTACCGCTCAGTGGCTCAGCGACGGCACGGTCACAGAAGCTGCGGCTCTGCGCATCATCGACTGGATTGAACCTCTGCTGCGGCGCGAGAACTACCTGGCCTTGTTGCTGGAGCGACCCACCGTGCATGTCCGGTTGCTGCGCCTGTTGGGGGCCGCCAAGTGGCCAGCGCGCTATCTGCTGCGGCACCCGGGTGTGATTGACGAGCTCGCCAGCGATGCCATGCTGCACGAGCGCTTTGACCGGGCTGCCTTCGCGGATGAGCTGCAGCAACGGTTGGCGTCCTTGCATCGCACCGGAGAAGACGATGACGAAACCTGCCTGAACCTGCTGCGCCGAGCTCACCATGCAGAGGTTTTTCGTACGCTGGCGCGGGATGTCGAAGGCATGCTCACCGTCGAACAGGTTGCCGATGACCTGAGCGCCCTGGCCGAAACCATGCTGGCCGTGACCACCGACTGGTGCTGGCAGCGTCTGAAAGGCAGGCACCGCGCCACGCCCCAGTTCGCCATCATTGCCTATGGCAAGCTGGGCGGCAAAGAACTGGGCTATGGAAGCGACCTGGACCTGGTTTTTGTTTATGAGGACGCACATGAGCAGGCCGCTGAGATTTATGCCGCATTGGTGCGCAAGCTGATCAACTGGCTGACCGTGAAAACCGGCGAAGGCGATTTGTTTGAAATCGACACCGCCCTGCGCCCCAACGGGAACTCCGGCCTGCTGGTCACCAGCTTTGAAGCCTATACCCGCTACCAGCAGCAGCGCGGCAGCAACACAGCCTGGACCTGGGAGCACCAGGCAATCACGCGGGCGCGTTTTGTGCAGGGAAGCGAGGATGTTTGTCCCATGCTTGCTGCGCCGCCCCCCGCGACGGCTGAACCGGAAGGCAGCAGCGCCTCGGCAACCATCGGCCCATTGCGTTCGCTCCGTGAGCGTTTTGACGCCGTCCGCATGTCGGTCATCAGCGCGGCGCGCGACATCCCCGCTCTGCGACAGGAAATTGTTTCCATGCGGGAAAAGGTGTGCGCCGCCCATCCGGTCAAGGGTGAAAAACTGGCTGGAAAATTTGACGTCAAACACAGCCAGGGTGGCATGGTAGATGCAGAGTTTGCAGTTCAGTTTCTGGTGTTGTCGCAGTCGCGCGACTATCCCGAGCTGGCCGACAACGTCGGCAATATTGCCTTGCTCCAGCGCGCTGAGTCTGCCGGTCTGCTGCCAGCCGGCATCGGACAGGCTGCTGCGAGCGCTTACCGCGAGCTACGACGGGTACAGCACAAGGCGCGCCTGAACGAAGAACCTACGCAGGTCGTGCTGCCAACGCTACAGGCCGAGCGCGAGGCCATACTGACCCTGTGGCGCGCCGTCTTCGAAGCCTGAAGACTGCGAACCCCCCCTTCGGCTAACACCTGGGCGGCACGTCGAAAAGCCATGCGTTTGACCCGGTCTCACCCGGGAGCAGGTTCTTGGGCGGTAACCCTGCTGTGCCAATACACAGATGCGGTTTGCTCCCTATTTGTGAAACGATTGATTTAATTAAATCAATCGTTTGATTTATATGCTTTAATCGTGTCTATGCCTGCCACCCCTTCTTTTTCCCCCATCGCAGCGCCCGGCCACGATCTGCGCAAACAGCGTTCCGACGGGGTGGAAGCCAGAGCCCACCTGCTGCGCACCGCCCTGCGACTGTTTTCCGAAAAAGGGTTTGCCAAGACCTCCACCCGGGAAATAGCCCAGACCGCCGGGGCCAATATTGCCGCCATCAGCTACTACTTTGGTGACAAGGCCGGCCTTTACCGTGCCGTGTTTCACGAGTCGCTGGGCCAGCCATGTGACGACATCTCCCGCTACCAGCCGCTTCACCTGAGTCTGCGGGAAGCGCTTGAAGGTTTCATGGATGGTTTTCTGCAGCCCCTGAAACAGGGCGACTTGGCACGGCAGTTCACGCGCCTGCATTTTCGTGAAATGCTCGAACCCACAGGCCTGTGGGCTGAGCAGATTGACAGCAGCATCAAGCCCGCCCATGCCGCTCTGGTCGAAGTGCTGTGCCGTCATCTGGGCGTTGCCAAAGCCGACGACGATGTGCAGCGACTGGCTTTTTCAATCACCGGGTTGGCCATGCAGATGTTTATCAGCCGCGATGTGATTGATGCCGTGCGGCCCCAGCTGATTGCTACACCCAGAGCCATTGATCTTTGGTGTTCCAGACTGGTGGACTTTGCCGAGGCCATGGTTGCGGTGGAACGCAGCCGGCGCCAGTCACTCGCCACTTTGAAAAAGACCAAACCATGAAAGCCGCCCAACTCATCGCCTGCACCGCGTTGCCGCTGTTACTGTCCGCCTGTGCGATGCAAACGCCGCCCGCATCGGTAGCGGCCCCAGTCCCGTCGCAGTGGTTTGCGCCGCTGCCCGCGCTGCAGCCGGTGGCAGGTCTGCCGCACCAGGGCAAGTTGACCGATCTGACGCACTGGTGGGAACAGCTGGGTGACCCGCTGCTGGTGGAGTTGATAGCAGCAGCACAGGCGGTGAGCCCGACGGTCGCGACTGCGCGGTCGCGCATTGAGCAGGCGCGCGCCACCCGGGTGGCCTCTAGCGCTGCCTTGCTGCCCGGACTGGATGCCTCCGCCAGCGTGAGCCGCAGGCGCTCGCAACCCGGCTTTGGACCGGGGGCAGTCCCCCTGAGCACCAGCAGTCAGGCGGGACTACAGGCGAGCTGGGAGATTGACCTGTTTGGCGGCAGGCTAGCCGGCCGCGACGCTGCCAGCGAACGCTTGGCGGGCGCACATGCGCAATGGCATGACGCCCGCATTTCAGTGGCCGCCGAGGTGGCCATCCAATACCAGAGCTTGCGTACCTGCCACCAGCTTGAAACCGTGACGGCGGCCGACGCCGCCTCGCGCGGCGAGACAGCACGGCTGTCAGGCCTGAGTACCAGTGCCGGTTTCACCGCACCGGCTACCGATGCGCTGGCTCGCGCCAGCGCAGCAGAAGCCAGCAACCGCGCCAGGCAGCAGCGCGCGCTGTGCGAGCTCGATGTCAAGGCCCTGGTAGCCCTGACCGGCCTGGCTGAGCCGGATATCAGGCAAAAAGTAGCTCAAGCCCCCAGCCAGTCTATGCAAACAGCTATGATTGTGATAGCGTCTCTGCCTGCCGAAACGCTGGCTCAACGACCAGACGTGTTCAACGCGGAGCGCGAAGTAGCCGCAGCCAGTGCCGAGGTCGGCAGCGCGCAGGCCGACCGTTACCCGCGCCTGAGCCTGAGTGGCTCCATCGGCAACACACGGGTGCGCACGGGCGGCGTGAGCAGCACGCTGGACACTTGGTCGATTGGCCCGTTGGCCTTGACCTTGCCGCTGTTTGACGGCGGTCGCCGTGCCGCCGATGTGGATGCTGCGGTGGCTCGTTATGAGGAAGCCGCAGCGCTTTACCGCGCCCGCGTGCGCCAGGCCGTACGCGAGGTTGAAGAGGCGCTCGTCAACCTGCAAAGCACGGCGGCGCGCAGCGAAGATGCTCGCCTTGCCGCCCAGGGTTACCGCGTCGCATTCACCGGCACTGAAGCGCGCTACGAGAGCGGATTGGGCAACCTGCTGGAACTTGAGGACGCTCGCCGCACCCTGCTTGCCGCCGAAACCGGGCTCTTGTCGCTCCAACGCGAACGCGCCAACGCCTGGGTGGCGCTATACCGCGCAACGGGTGGCGGCTGGCGTGCTGCACACGGTGGCCCGGCACCCGCCACCGCAGCCCTGCCCTGACGCCCCCAGTCCGATACACCTGACCGAAGTCTCAGCACCATGACCTACTCCAAACCCAAACACCTAACGCTTGTCCTGATTGCTGTTGCCATCACCGCAGCCGTGGCTGTGCTCGTTTTTTGGTCAGGAAAAGGCGGCGCGGACAAACCCCCAGCCGCCAGCGCGGCCGCCAAACCGGCTTTGACGGTGTCGGTGGCACAACCCGCGCAGACCAACCTGCCGATCACACTCAATGCCAATGGAAACATCGCCGCCTGGCAGGAGGCCGTGATTGGCTCAGAGTCGAGCGGCTTGCGCCTGACACAGGTGCTGGTCAATGTCGGTGATGCGGTCAAGGCTGGCCAGTTGCTGGCGCGGTTTTCGGGCGACAGCGTACAGGCCGATGTCGCGCAGGCTCGCGCCAGCCTGGTCGAGGCGCAAGCTACAGCCGGGGACGCCGCCAGCAACGCTGCACGCGCTCTCACCCTGCAAAACTCCGGCGCGTTAAGCACGCAACAGATTAATCAGTACACCACCGCCGAGCAAACCGCTAAAGCAAGGCTGGCCGCGGCGCAGGCGGTACTAAACGCCCAACAGCTGCGCGGCAACAACACGCGGGTCGTAGCGCCAGACAGCGGCGTCATTTCTGCACGCAACGCAACGGTGGGCGCGGTGGTGGGCAGCGGCACCGAGCTGTTTCGCCTGATCCGGGGCGGCCGGCTGGAGTGGCGGGCAGAGGTCACCAGCAACGAAGTGGCGCGCATCAAGCCAGGCGCCACCGCGCTGGTGACCGCTGCCAGCGGCGCCCAGGTGCAGGGCACGGTACGCATGGTGGCACCTACGGTGGACCCGCTGACCCGCACTGCGCTGGTCTACGTCGATCTGCCCCGCAACGCGGGTGTTAAGGCCGGCATGTACGCCCAGGGCGAATTTGCACTGGGATCAATCAATGCGCTGACGCTGCCGCAACAGGCGCTGGTGCTGCGCGACGGCTTCAGCTACGCCATGCGGATCGAGCCCACCAACATGGTGGTGCAAGTGAAGCTGCAAACCGGCCGGCGCTTGGGCGATGCGGTGGAAATTGTTCAAGGGGTCAAGCCAGGCGAACGTTACGTAGCCGTAGGCGCGGCCTTTCTGGCCGATGGCGATACCGTCCAGCTGGCGCCGGACGCAGCTGCCAGTGCAGATTCAAAAACGACGCCAGCACCTATCGGTTCTGCGCCAAAAGCTATCAAATAAATAGCGCATTGCCGGAGTAAAGCATGAACGTTTCTGCCTGGTGCATCCGCAACCCGATTCCCGCCATCATGTTTTTTGTCATGCTGTGCTTTGCCGGCGTACTGAGCTACCAGGCGATGAAGGTGCAAAACTTTCCCGATCTCGATGTGCCGAACATTGTGATATCTGCCAGCCTGCCCGGCGCATCGCCGGCGCAATTGGAGACCGATGTCGCGCGCAAGATTGAAAACGCCATCGCCTCGCTTCAGGGCCTCAAAAACATTTACACCAAGGTGCAGGATGGTGCAGCCACCATCACCGCCGAGTTCCGGCTGGAGAAATCCACTCAGGAGGCGCTTGACGAAGTGCGTTCGGCGGTGCAGCAGGTACGCGCCGACCTGCCCGCCGATGTGCGTGACCCCATCGTCAGCAAGATCAACCTTGCCTCGTCCCCCGTACTGGCCTACACCCTCCGCAGCAAAGCGATGGACGATGAAGCCATGTCGTGGTTTGTCGATGACACCCTGACGCGCCGCTTGCTGGCCGTGCCCGGTGTGGGCGCTGTCTCCCGCGTGGGCGGTGTCAGCCGCGAGGTACGGATCGCGCTGGACAGCGCCAAGATGGCCGCGCTCGGGGTCAGCGCCGCAACCGTTTCGCGCCAGCTCAACCAGGTGCAACTTGACACTGCGGGCGGCCGCACCGACCTTGGCACCGGCGAGCAGCCGGTCCGCACGCTAGCCACCGTTCAGTCCGCCGCCGAGCTGGGTCTGATCGAGCTGTCTGTCGGAGATGGCCGCAAGGTGCGCCTGAATCAGGTGGCCGATGTGCAGGATACGGTGGCCGAACAACGCTCTGCGGCGCTGCTCAACGGCGAGCCGGTAGTGGGTTTTGAAGTGGCGCGCAGCAAGGGCGCCAGCGAGGTCGAGGCCGGCCGTGGCGTGCGCGCTGCCTTGCAGGCGCTCAAGCTGAGTCGCCCCGACATCGAACTCACCGAGGCCTTTGACTTCGTGACGCCGGTGGAGGACGAATACAGCGCCTCATTGACTCTGCTGATCGAGGGGGGCTTGCTGGCGGTGCTGGTGGTGTGGCTGTTTCTGCGCGACTGGCGCGCCACATTTGTATCGGCGGTGGCCTTGCCGCTGTCGGTCGTTCCGGCGTTCATCGGCATGCATTACCTGGGTTTCTCAATCAACGTGGTGACGCTACTGGCGCTCAGCCTGGTGATTGGCATTTTGGTGGACGACGCGATTGTCGAAGTTGAAAACATCGTGCGGCACCTGCGCATGGGCAAGTCGCCATACCAGGCGGCGATGGAAGCCGCCGATGAGATTGGACTGGCGGTGATTGCCACCACCTTTACGCTGATCGCGGTGTTTTTACCCACTGCATTCATGAGCGGCATTGCGGGCAAGTTTTTCAAGCAATTCGGCTGGACTGCAGCGCTGGCCGTATTGGCATCGCTGGTGGTGGCGCGCATGCTCACCCCCATGATGGCTGCCTACCTGCTTAAACCCATCGTCAACTACGTTGAAAAAGATGGTGCGGTGATGCGCTGGTACATGCGTGCCAGCCGCTGGTGTATCAAACACCGCTTCATCACTGGCGCTGCAGCAGGCGCGTTTTTTGTCGGCTCCATTCTGCTGATTCCCCTGCTGCCAACTGGCTTTATCCCACCCGACGACAACTCCCAGACGCAGGTCTATCTGGAGTTGCCGCCCGGCACCCGACTGGCCGAAACCACACGCGCCGCCGAAATGGCGCGTGGCCTGATTGCCAAGGTGCCCAACGTGAAAAGCGTCTACACCACCATAGGCGGTGGCGCAGCGGGCACCGACCCGTTTGCGCCCGGCGGCGCGGCCGAGACCCGCAAAGCCACGCTGACCATTGCGCTGACCGCCCGTGGTGAACGCCCGCGCAAGCAAGGGGTTGAAAACGACATCCGCAAGGCGCTGGAAAGCCTGCCCGGGGTGCGCAGCAAGGTGGGCCTGGGCGGCTCTGGGGAAAAGTACATTCTGGCACTGACCGGAGAAGACCCGATGGAGTTGGCACGGGCAGCCGCAGCGCTTGAAAAAGACCTGCGCACCATCCCCGGCCTGGGTTCGATTGCCTCCAGCGCCTCGCTGGTACGGCCCGAAGTAACGGTGCGGCCCGACTTTGCACGCATGGCTGACCTCGGCGTCACCAGCGCGGTCGTGGGCGAAACCCTGCGGATTGCCACCGTGGGTGACTACAACGCCGCCCTGCCCAAGCTGAACCTGTCGCAGCGGCAGGTCCCGATCGTCGTGCGCCTGGCCGATAACGCCAAATCCGACCTCGCGACGCTGGAGCGGCTGATGGTGCCCAGCACCAAGCCCGGTGGCCCGGTGATGCTCGGCCAGGTGGCCAGTGTGACCATGGCAGGCGGCCCGGCGGTGATTGACCGCTTTAACCGATCGCGTAACGTGCAGTTTGAAGTCGAGCTGTCGGGCCAGGCCCTTGGGGACGTGACGGCTGCGGTGCAGAAGCTTCCGGCCATCGCCAACCTGCCGGTGGGCGTGAAGCAGGTCGTGATCGGTGATGCCGAGGTGATGGGCGAGCTGTTTGCCAGCTTTGCCCTGGCCATGCTGACGGGTGTGCTGTGTATTTACATTGTTCTGGTGCTGCTGTTCAAGAATTTCCTGCACCCGGTGACAATTCTTGCCGCGTTACCCTTGTCGCTGGGCGGCGCGTTCGTGGGGTTGCTGCTGGCACAAAAAAGTTTTTCCATGCCCTCGCTGATCGGACTGATCATGCTCATGGGCGTGGCCACTAAAAACTCCATCTTGCTTGTCGAATATGCGATTGAGGCGCGGCGTGGCCGGGCCGCCACCGACTGCCAACCGGCCCAGGCGCCGATGACCCGTCTGGAGGCCTTGTTAGACGCTTGCCACAAACGCGCCCGCCCGATTGTCATGACCACCATCGCCATGGGCGCCGGCATGCTGCCGATTGCCGTCGGCTGGGGCTCGGCAGACAGCAGCTTCCGCTCACCCATGGCGGTAGCCGTGATTGGCGGGCTTATCACCTCGACTTTTTTAAGCCTGCTGGTGATACCGTCGGTGTTCACTTACGTCGACGATTTTGAGAAGGGCTTCAAACGCTTGATGGACCGCTTGAGGGGACGCCGGCCCGTCACTCCCACCGGCGCGCCGAAAGTAGACAGGCAGGCGGCCTAAGCGGCCCGCGTCGTTAAATCACCGAGTTTTACGAGTCACAGTGAGCTGAAGGCTTTATTGGGAGGGGGTAAAATGCTCCTGATTTTATAGCAATCCTTGCAACTTAGAGTGCCCCTACCCGGCCATCCCTATGGCGATTGGCGAATCTTCTGAACCAGCGCTGTGGTGGAATATCCCTCGATAAACGGCAGCGCCAACGCTCTGCCGCCATACGCTCTGACA
>JANOLL010000375.1:0-3695 GCA_031419775.1 Polaromonas sp.
TTAACCGGCTTGCGAGCCGCGATGACGCGTGTGATCAACAAATACATAGACGACAGCGAAATTGCCAAAAAAGCAAAAGTCGAAGTAACGGGCGACGACATGCGTGAGGGCCTGTGTTGCGTACTGAGCGTGAAAGTGCCAGAACCCAAGTTCTCCAGCCAAACCAAGGACAAACTGGTTTCGAGTGAAGTACGCGGCCCGGTCGAAGACATCGTTAGCAAACTGCTGCACGACTACTTGCAGGAGCGGCCTGCTGACGCCAAGATCATCGTCGGCAAAATTATTGAGGCTGCGCGCGCGCGAGAGGCTGCCCGCAAGGCGCGCGACATGACGCGGCGCAAGGGCGTGCTGGACGGCATGGGCCTGCCGGGCAAGCTGGCAGACTGCCAGGAAAAAGACCCTGCCATGTGCGAAATCTACCTGGTCGAGGGTGATTCCGCCGGTGGCTCTGCCAAGCAGGGGCGCGACCGTAAGTTCCAGGCGATCCTGCCCTTGCGCGGCAAGATTTTGAATGTCGAAAAAGCCCGCTACGAAAAATTATTGACGAGCAACGAAATTTTGACGCTGATCACCGCGTTGGGTACGGGCATTGGCAAGGCCGGGGGCAGCACCGGCAGCGATGACTTCAACGTAGCCAAGCTGCGCTACCACCGCATCATCATCATGACGGATGCAGACGTTGACGGCGCGCACATTCGCACCTTGTTGCTCACATTTTTCTATCGGCAAATGCCCGAACTTGTGGAGCGCGGTCACATCTACATTGCCCAGCCGCCTTTGTACAAGGTCAAAGCCGGAAAGGAAGAGCAGTACCTCAAAGATACCAACGCATTGGACACCTTCCTGCTTCGCATTGCGCTCAAGGACGCGTCGGTGCGCACGGCAGGAGAGGGCAGTGTGATGTTAACCGGTGACACTTTGGCCGAGCTGGCTCGCAAGCATCAGCTGGCCGAGTCGGTCATCACTCGGCTGCGCGGCTTTATGGACGCGGAAGCACTCAAGGCAATTGCCGATGGGGTGCATTTGAACCTGGACACGGTTGCAGACGCCGAAGTGTCCGCGTCTACGCTGCAAAAGTTTTTACCGACGGCTGAGGTGGCCGGCGAGTTTGACGTGCGGACCGACAAGCCGATTTTGCGCATCAGCCGGCGCCATCACGGAAACGTCAAAAGTAGCGTGCTCACTCAGGATTTTGTGCATGGCGCCGACTACGCGATGCTGGCCGATGCAGCCGCCACGTTCAAGGACCTGATTGGAGAGGGTGCCAAGGTCATGCGCGGAGAAGGCGAGCGGCAAAAAGAAGAGAAAGTCGGCGACTTCCGCCTGGCCATGCGCTGGTTGATCGGCCAGGCAGAAAATGCCACGGCTCGCCAGCGTTACAAGGGTCTCGGTGAGATGAACCCAGCCCAGCTTTGGGAAACCACCATGGACCCTACCGTTCGCCGCCTGCTGCGGGTGCAGATCGACGACGCGATCGAAGCCGACCGCGTGTTTACCATGCTGATGGGCGACGAGGTCGAGCCGCGCCGCGTGTTCATAGAGACCAATGCACTGCGCGCAGCCAATATTGACGTTTAACCGCCACGCCATGAACGACACCCCACCCACTCCTGTCAAGCCAGGGTTGCCTGACCACCTGTCAACCGACGAACGCAGCCCGCACTTTGTCAAGGAAGTCTTTGAGCACGAGGTCGGCATCCGCTTTAACGACAAGGAACGCAGCGATGTGCAGGAATACTGCATCAGCGAAGGCTGGATCAAGGTGCCAGTAGGCAACAAGAGGGACCGTAAAGGTAATCCCTTGACGATCAAGCTCAAAGGTAAGGTCGAGGCGTTTTACAAATAGGAGGCCGGTCAGCAAGGGCAGTGACGGGTCAGCGACGACCGTCGGACGGCGCTTTCTCGCTTTCTTTTACCTAGGCGGCTGATGCATGTGGTTAAACATGTGCCGGCATACCGGTTCAAATCGCCATTTTTTCACGGCAATATGGCTTGTTGTGAGTGCACACTTAGTGTTATCATATTGTGCAACATGCATTCTGCATTGCCTTACAAAGTCAACTCAGGAGATACCTGGCAGCAAAACAAGGCGGTCACGATGACGGCTTGTTCAACTACCAGGAGCTTCAATGGCTAGGTTTCACGCTTCTCAGAATTTTTCTTCTGTCAGTCGTCCCCGTTCTTTGCGGGTCATTCCGTCGGTGCTGGTGATGACGGCTGCGATGGTCTTTGGTGCTTCGTCGCAGGCGGGCGTCCTCGGTTTGGGCGCAGGGGCAAGTGGCGGTGCCAGCGTGGGCGTGGGTGTGGGAATCGGCGGCAACACGGTCGTGAGGCCTGGCGGCGGCACGGTCAATGGCGGGATTGGGCTGGATGCCGGTTTGCGTGCCGGCACCAACGCTAACGTTACGGCCGGCGAACGTGCCTCAGCCACGGGAGCTAATGCTTCGGGAGGCGCAGGTGCGGAGGCCGGCGGTGGCGTGGATGCGACCGGTGCAGTCAACGGCATCGGCCGAGTGGTCGGGGGTGTGCGTGACACGGGTCAGGCCGTGGGCAATACCGCCGTGCGGACGGGCAAGCGCGTGACGGGCGGTGCACAGGGTGCAGTGCAGGGCGCGGGAAATGCTGGTGTCGGTGTGGCGGCAGAAGCGAGCGCGGATGCCCGCGTCCAAAGCGAGCTCCTTCGGGCTAACTGACAAACGGGGTCATGACTGGGGGGCTTGCCCTCTCAGTCATTTCGACCAATACCCAAGTAAACTGGGCACAGTTAGCTACTAAATATGTAGCAATTAGTTTGCAATTGGGGGCCGGTCCAGTGCCAGCCGCAAGTCCTGTAGCCAGCGCGCATAGGCTGTCGCGTACGCGTGTCCTGGCATGCGCAGCAGGGCTGCCGGATGCAAGGTGACCAGCACGCGCAAACCGTCGTGCCGGGTGAACCATTGGCCGCTTTCGGACATCACCGCGACATGACGGCCTAATAAGGAGGCGGCGGCGGTAGCGCCCAGGGCCAAGAGGGCGGCAGGCTTGACGGTCGCAATTTCGTGGTCCAGCCACTGCTGGCAGGCAGCGGCCTCGTGCTGCGATGGGGACTTGTGCATGCGGCGCTTTCCGCGCGGCTCAAACTTGAAATGTTTGACGGCATTGGTGATGTAAAGGTCGCTGCGAGAACGCCCGAGTTGGAGCAAGGCCTGATCAAAGAGCTGCCCGGCCGGGCCCACGAAAGGTCGGCGTTTCAGGTCTTCCTGGTCGCCGGGTTGTTCACCCACCACCATCAGACGCGCATCAACTGGCCCTTCCCCACAAACCGCCTGGGTCGCGTGCTGGCCAATTGGGCAGTTGCGGCAGCTTTCGGTGGCTGCATTCAGTGCGGCCAGCGTCGGCGGATGGGCGTGAGGTTCTGATGCCGATTTACGGCGCGTGGCGGCCAGACCGGATACCGGAGCGATCTGAATACGCCGGAGGGGGGTGCTGGACCCGCTGTCAATCATGTGGCTTTGGCGTTCGGCGGCGCTTGCGCTGAGCTCGCTGATGAACTTTGCCTCTGGCAGGTTGTGCCAGTAGCGGCGTGGCATTTCTTTTTGCATCATCTTGAGCTTCAGACGCGCAGGATTAAAGATGTGCTGGTAGTAGGTCAACCAGAGCTGCTCACCGGCGTCAGCAGGCGGCGCATCGTGGCGCTGCGCACCCGGGCCAAAATG
>JANOLL010000376.1:0-5149 GCA_031419775.1 Polaromonas sp.
CCTTACCAAAAGGTTGCTTTTGGTATTGAAACGCTGATGGCCGGCTAGCCTTCGCCTCAGTCTGCCCGGATATTTTTTTCAGCGGCCAGTTTTTTCCATCGCGCCACTTCGCCGTTGATACGTGATGCGAAGAGTTCCGGACTGGTGCCTGCCGGTTCGCAACCCAGGTTTGCAAGCCGCTCGCGCACGTCGGCTTGCAGCAGCACTTCGTTGACTTCCTTGTTCATCCGATCAACGATGACTTTTGGCGTGCCGACAGGTGCCAAGACGCCGAACCAGGCCACTGTTTCAAAGCCAGGCAGCATTTCTGACAGGGTGGGTACGTCGGGCAGGCCCGAATAGCGTTTTTGGGTGGTCACGGCCAGCGCCTGAACCTTGCCTGACTTGATATGGCCACTCCAAGGTGGCAGGTTTCCAATCATGACGCTGACCTCGTCTGCCAGGACCGCCGTGACAGCTGGGGCTGATCCTTTGTAGGGAATGTGGGCCATCTCCACCCCGGTCAGGCTTTTGAAGAGTTCAGCCGACAGGTGTGACGAACTCCCAATTCCTCCGGAGGCGTAATTGATTTTGCCTGGGTTGGCTTTGGCATAGGCAATAAATTCCCCCACCGATTTGACCTTGATGTTTGGTCCCGCCACCATCACGTTGGGGGCGGTGCAGATCAGGGCCACGGGCGTGAAGTCCTTGACCACGTCGTAGTTCAGCTTGGTGTAAATCGCGGCATTGATCCCATGCGAACCTGCGTTGCCAACAATCATGGTGTAGCCGTCTCCAGCAGACTTGGCCACAGATTCCGAGCCGAGTACGCCACCGGCACCCGGCTTGTTGTCAATCACTACAGGCTGGCCTAACACGCGACTCACGCGGTCAGCGATCAGCCGCCCGACGCTGTCCGAACCGTCCCCTGGCGCGCTGGGAACGACCCATTTAACGGGTTTGGACGGATAACTTTGCGCAAAGCTTGCAGGGCAAGATGCGATCAGTGCCATGGCGATCAGCAGGGTGGGAGTGGGTAGTTTCATCGGGCAAACGGTAGGTAGATAAGTCTTGGCATTATCGGGACCGAACAATCACTTGTATAGCGTGGTGGATCTACCGGAGCACACCCAGCGCAAAGGGCAAGCTCACCACCCCTAGCAAAGTCGACAGCGTGACCAGACCCGCCACATAGCCGCCGTTGTAGCCCATTCGGGCTGCCAGGACATAGGCACTGGAGGCAGTCGGGAGTGCTGAAAAGGCCAGCAAGACCGAGGTCTGAGGATAGGACAGCTTGAAAACCCGGCTTAAGCCCAAAGCCACCACTGGCAAGATCAGGTGCCGAATAGTGAGTAGTGCGATGCCGAGGGTTTTGGCTTGTGACAATTGCGAGAACTGCATGCCGGCTCCGGCTGCCATCAGGCCCAGTGCCAGCGACGCTGCACCGATGCGTGTGACGGCGGGCTCCAGCCACGCGGGCAGCGTGAAACCCAACAGGTTGGCTGCCAGGCCGGTGGCCGTCGCGATGATGAGCGGATTACGCAGCAGTTCGCTCTGCACATTGCGCCCGGCATGGCGTGCCATGGGCCAGATGGATGCCACATTGAAAAGCGGCACGCAAACGCCGATCAGCACCGCAATCAGCACCAGGCCTTCACGGCCCGCCAGCCGTTCGGCCAGTGCCAGGCCGATGAAGGAGTTGAAACGGAAGGCAATTTGCGCGCTGGACGCATGGGCGCGGCGGTCAATATGCCTGCCCAGCCAGGGCAGGTGAGGCAGGCTATAAGCCAGCACAATACCGATCAAGCCCATCAGCAGGCCCGCGCTGATCAGGTTGGAAGCGGCGCGCAGATCGAGCGGGCTTTTAACAATCGAGTGAAACAGCAGCACCGGAAACAGGAAAAAGTAGACCAGGCTTTCTACCTGCTCCCAAACGGTGCGGTTCAGGGCGGTGTAGCGGCATACCAGATAACCACAGACGATCAGGAAAAAGTCAGGGAAAAGAAGTTGCGCGTAGTTCACCGCCAAAGAATACCGCAAACAAAACGACTCTTCGGGTTTGCCCTTATGCGTATTCCACAAGACGCCAACGTGCGGACAGCACGTAACATCAACAGTGTTTTCAACGCAAGGATACAGTCATGAAACGTCGTCAGGTATTCACGCTTTTTTCGCTGTCCGCACTGGCTGCTGCTGCAGCCTCTGGCTCAGCCCTGGCCCAGGGCGCACCGGGCAGCTATCCCACCAAGGTGATCAAGTTACAGGTGCCATTTGCACCGGGCGGCACCACGGACATCATTGGGCGGGTGATTGCCGAACCGTTGGGCAAAGCATTGGGCCAAACCGTGGTGGTGGAAAACAAGGCCGGCGGCGGTGGTGTGGTGGGGGCGACAGAAACCGCTCGCTCGCTGCCTGATGGCTATACCCTCGGCATGGCAACCGTTTCTACCACTGCAGCCAATCCGGCTATCAACACGAAAATTCCGTACAACACGCTGACGGATTTCACGCCCATCATCAACATCGCTGCAACGCCCAACATCATTGCCGTGCACCCAAGCTTTCCTGCAAAGAACTACAAAGAGTTTGTGGCGGAACTCAAGAAAAACCCCGGTAAATATTCTTATGCGTCATCGGGCACAGGCGGCATTGGCCACCTGCAAATGGAGTTGTACAAAAACCTGAGCAGCACCTTTATCACCCACATTCCGTACCGTGGCGCTGGGCCTGCGCTGAATGACACGGTGGCAGGGCAGGTCACCATCATTTTTGATAACTTGCCGTCGGCGCTACCTTTCATCCAACAAAAACGGCTGGTGCCCATCGTGGTGGCCGCTCCGCAGCGGGTGGCCGTATTGCCCGACGTGCCCACCTTCAAGGAACTTGGATTGACGCCGGTCAATCGCATGGCTTACTACGGCATTCTGGGACCCAAAGGCTTGCCGAAAGAAGTGGTTGAAAAAGTCCATGCCGGCGTGAAAAAGTCTCTTGAAGACCCGGCAGTACGCAAACGCATCGAGGACACCGGCTCGCTCATCGTGGCCAACACACCGGAGCAGTTCACCGCTGAAATCAAGGCGGAGTTTGAAGTCTATAAAAAAGTGGTGGACTTGGCCAAGCTCAAGCTCGAGTAATACTGAGGTAATGCTAGGCCGTGTAGTGGGTGGGACCTCTGCAGGGTCCAAGGCGCAGCCGGCCTTGGAGGTGGTCCCCAGCAGGGCGATTTTTTGTTATGGTCACCTGGATGCAAACGGTCAGCCCATCCAGTATTGATACCTTCATCGACGCCTTGTGGCTCGAAGATGGGCTATCGCGAAACACCCTGGCCGCTTACCGGCGTGACCTGTCACTGTATGCAAGCTGGCTGGCGGCCCAGGGCTCGCCCGGCCCTAGCCTGGAAGCCTCGCGCGAGGCCGACCTCAGTCGTTATTTTTCGGTCCGCCATAACGCGACACGGGCTACGTCTGCAAATCGACGCTTGACGGTTTTCAAGCGGTACTTCCGCTGGGCCTTGCGTGAATGCTTGATAGAGGAAGACCCGACGCTCAAGCTGCAGTCAGCCAGACAAGCCATGCGCGTGCCCAAGATCATGAGCGAACGTCAGGTCGAGGCTTTGCTCTCGGCTCCCAGCCTTGACACGGCGCTGGGGCTGCGCGACCGTGCCATGCTGGAACTGATTTATGCCAGTGGTCTGCGCGTCAGCGAGTTGGTCGGCCTGAAGACTTTTCACCTGGGCTTGAATGAGGGCGTGCTGCGCGTGCTGGGAAAGGGCAACAAGGAGCGCCTGGTACCTTTTGGACAGGTCGCCCGGGATGCCCTGATGCTTTACCTGGCGGAATCGCGGCCGGCCATACTGGCGGGGCAGCAAACAGATGACCTGTTCGTGACCCGGCGTGGAAAAGGCATGAGCCGGGTGATGTTCTGGATGCTGGTGAAGAAATACGCGGTGCTGTCGGGCATCACCTCGCCGCTGTCACCGCATACGCTGCGCCATGCCTTTGCGACCCACCTACTGAACCACGGTGCTGATCTGCGCGCGGTGCAGATGCTACTCGGCCATGCCGATATTTCTACCACCACGATTTACACCCATGTCGCCAGAGAACGTCTCAAATCGCTACATGCCCAGCACCACCCGAGGGGATAGTGCGGGCGGGTCGAATTAGCGGTACATGTAATCGCGCCGGAAAGGGTAAACCGACTGGGCGCCGCGTATGGCTGCGCTGGCGACATCGCCAGTCGGGCGCGTCGCTAACAATTGGTGCAGTGATATCCAGCCCTGCTCAAAACTCATGGCGCTGCCAGCCAGATACAGTCGGTACGCGCGCAAGGTTTTTTCAGCCTGAGCCGGGTCGCTGCCCGCCGACAAGATGCGGCGCGCGTCATCCAACTGCGCCTCCAGAGCATTGGACCAGTCCCAAAGGGTTCTGGCGTAGTGAGGACGCAGGTTTTCGGTGTCAACCAGTTCCAGTCCGCTTCGCGCCAGATGTTCAAGGATGGCGCTGACATGCAGCAGTTCGCCGCCCGGAAAGATGTATTTCTCAATGAAGTCGCCCATACCGGCGCCCAGTTGGCGGTTCTTCAATCCGCCGGCGGTGATGCCGTGGTTGAGGACCAGTCCGCCCGGTACCAACAGGCTCATGATCTTGCTGAAGTAAGCCGTCATGTTGACCTGGCCCACATGCTCAAACATGCCAACCGAGGCTATCTTGTCAAATCCTGGCGCAATAGCGCCAGTTGGTGGCGCGTTGGACGCCATCGAGGGCACTGCTTCAACAGGTTTTTGCGAGTTGGGAACCGCGTTCACAGGTTTTATTTCTATGCCGCGCGAATCGTTGGCATGGGTGGCCGGCACAGGGGCAGCACTTGCGATGACAGTCTTTGCTGGTAGTGCCTGGGCTTTCTCGGCAAATAGCACCGGTGCGGACAACGCTACCGGTGCAGGCAGTGCCGAGCTTGATTCCGGCACAAGCACCGACGGGACACCGACGTTGCCAGCCGATAATGGTCTGGCAGCTACTAGTTGTTGAGATCTTTCACGTTTCAAGAGGTCAATTTCAATTCGTGCGAGCGAAGCGAAATTACCGTTCGGATACTTCTCGACATAAGCCTGAAAACCTTCGATCCGTCGACCTTCTTTCGCGCTCCGCCAGAATTCACCTTCGATAGC
>JANOLL010000377.1:0-4283 GCA_031419775.1 Polaromonas sp.
GTTTCTTTCACCCGCAGCGCCACGTTGTGTTGCAGCTCTTTTTGCAAGCGGTCCCAGATCTGGCGGCTGGTGACGTACTTGCCTTCACGGCCGGCCAGCGGACTGGTGTTAACGCAGAAATTCATGGTCAGCGTCGGCTCGTCAACCTTGAGCATGGGCAGCGGCTTCGGGTTGAGGGGATCGGTGATGGTCACGCCAATACCAATGTCTGTCAGGCCGTTGATCAGCACAATTTCGCCAGGACCGGCTTCTGTCGTCTGCACGCGCTCCAGACCCTGAAAGGTCAGGACCTGATTGATCCGGCCCTTGACGGCCTTGCCGTCTGGACCCTCCATGACGACCACGTCCATCATGGGCTTGATCGTGCCCTGACTGATGCGGCCCACACCAATCCGGCCGACAAAGGTCGAAAAATCAAGCGCCGAAATTTGCAGCTGCAAGGGTGCTGCTGGATCACCTTCCTGATGCGGCACATGCTGGAGGATGGTGTTGAACAAGGCCGACATGTCCGGGCCCCACTGTTCGTTGGGTGGGCCTTATTCAAGTGAAGACCAGACGTTGATACCAGAGGCGTAATCAACCGGAAAATCGAGTTGTTCGTCTGTCGCACCGAGCTTGTCGAACAGATCGAAAGCTGCATTCACGACATAGTCAGGACGCGCACCGGGCTTGTCGACCTTGTTGACCACCAGGATGGGTTTGAGGCCCAGAGCCAATGCCTTCTTGGTGACAAAGCGGGTCTGGGGCATGGGGCCCTCTTGCGCGTCAATCAGCAGCACCACGCCGTCGACCATTGACAGGGCGCGTTCCACTTCGCCGCCAAAGTCAGCGTGGCCCGGGGTATCTACGATGTTGATGTGCGTGCCTTCCCAGGTCACAGCGCAGTTCTTGGCCAGAATCGTGATGCCGCGCTCTTTCTCGATCGCGTTGTTGTCCATCACGGTATCGACGACTTTCTCGTGCTCGGCAAAGGTTCCGGACTGGCGCAGCAACTGGTCGACCATGGTGGTTTTGCCGTGGTCAACGTGGGCGATGATGGCAATGTTGCGGATTTGTTTGTGACTCATGATGACTTTCTGGAGACTGGGAACTTGAAAAAAGGTAAAAACAGATTCTGTTTAATGAGGATCAATGGGCCGTCGCGGCCTGCCCTGCGGCTTTCAAAATGTCCTGAATTTCAATCGGGGAGAGCAAGCGTTGGGGAATCAATTCATCGGCAGTGATGTGGCCTGAACCCAGAAACGCGGGCGGGTCGGTCCCGAATACCTGGACCAGCGGAACATCAAAGCCATACTGACCCGGTTCACCCCGACGGCGCAAGCCACTTAAAAAACGACCTGAATTATCTGCGTCCAATGTGACAGACGGACAGTTGGCGACAAGTGATTGCGGCGGCAGCAGGCTGGCGTCGCGTTCGGCTTCACTCATGGCTTCAAGTGCGGCAAGCGTCACGCACTGGCTGGAAACAAAACCACCCGTTTCAATCCGACGCAGCGACCCGAGATGCGCGCCGCAACCGATGGCCTCCCCGATGTCTTCCCCAAGCGTGCGAATGTAGGTGCCCTTGCTGCAGCTTACTATTATTTTGATAGCTACCGGCTCACGTAAATCAAGGGCCAAGCTCATATTTAGCTTGTAAATGGTGATGTGCCGGGCTTCCCGTTCGACTTCTTCACCCTTGCGCGCGTATTCGTAAAGCGCCTTGCCATCTTTTTTGAGCGCCGAATACATCGGCGGAATTTGCGCCAGGGGTCCGGTAAAGCGCTGCGTCAGCTCGGCTAGCAATTCCTGAGTGATGTCGGGGACGGGGCGGGTCTCAATCACATCGCCTTCCGCATCAGCAGTTGATGTTTTTTGACCCAGCAGCAACACTGCCTCGTAGGTCTTGTCGGCGTCGAGCTGAATCTGGCTAAATTTGGTGGCGGCGCCAAAGCACAGGGGCAAGACACCGGTAGCCAACGGGTCAAGCGTGCCGGTGTGGCCGGCTTTTTCGGCACGCAGCAACCACTTGGCCTTCTGCAAGGCCTGGTTGCTGGAAAGACCGAGCGGTTTGTCGAGCAACAACACCCCATGCACGGGGCGCCGCTGCACCCGGGTGCGAGGGCTGTTCATGCTCAGTCTTCTTGGGCGCGGGAGGAAACAGCCTTGGCAATCAAGGCGTTCATGTCGGCCGCACGCTCGGTGGTGCGGTCAAAGTGGAAATGCAGCGTTGGCACGGTGTGCGTCATCAGGCGCTTGAACAGGCCGTTGCGCAAAAAGCCGGCAGCCTGGTTGAGGGCTTCTTCGCACTCTTTCGGATCGCCCACCAATACGCTGAAAAATACCTTGGCATGGGCATAGTCCGGCGTGACTTCCACTGACTGCACCGTCACCATGCCCACTCGTGGATCTTTCAGCTCGCGCGCGATCAGCTGCGTCAAATCACGCTGGATCTGATCAGCCACTCGAAAGCCGCGGTTGGGGGTGGAGCTTTTTTTCTTCACGTGTAATCAATCGCTGCAGGCCGGACCCGTTCAAGGCAGGTGAATATCCACCCGATTACCCTGAGCAGGTCTGAATCCATGCCTTACAAGGTACGGGCAACCTCTTTGATCTCAAAGAACTCCAGCACGTCACCCACTTCAATGTCGTTGTAGTTCTTGATGTTCAGACCGCACTCAAAGCTTTCCTTGACTTCTTTTGCGTCATCCTTAAATCGCTTGAGCGAGTCGAGCTCGCCAGTGAAGATGACCACGTTCTGACGCAACAGACGCAAGCGCGCCGTGCGCCGAACCACGCCGGCAGGGACCATACACCCAGCAATCGATCCGATTTTGGACACCTTGAAGATGTTGCGAATCTCGGCCGTACCGATGACTTCTTCCTTCTTGTCGGGCGTCAGCATGCCGGACATGGCTGCCTTCAGTTCGTCTACCGCGTCATAAATGATGTTGTAGTAGCGGATGTCAATGCCGTTGTTCTCGGCCTGCTTGCGCGCCTGGGCATCGGCACGTGTGTTGAAACCAATCAGCACGGCCTTCGATGCAATCGCAAGGTTGACGTCGGACTCGGAAATGCCACCCACGCCCGAGTACACCAGTTGGACCTTGACCTCGTCGGTCGACAGCTTGAGTAGCGACTGGGCCAGGGCCTCTTGCGAGCCTTGGACGTCGGCCTTGATGATGATGGGCAACATCTTGACTTCGCCAGCGGAGATGTCCGAGAACATGTTCTCCAGCTTGGAGGCCTGCTGCTTGGCCAACTTGGTATTGCGGAACTTGCCCGCACGATAAGTCGAAATCTCCCGGGCGCGGCGCTCATCGAGCATGACGATAAAGTCGTCACCGGCTTGCGGCACTTCTGTCAGACCCTGAATTTCGACTGGAATCGACGGGCCTGCGGTCTTGATGGTCTTGCCGTTTTCATCCAGCATGGCCCGCACCCGGCCATAGGTCGATCCGGCCAGTACCACGTCACCGGCCTTGAGGGTGCCGGACTGAACCAGTACCGTCGCCACCGGGCCGCGACCTTTGTCGAGACGCGCCTCAATCACCAGACCTTTCGCCAGCGCATCGACCGGCGCACGCAGTTCCAGCACTTCTGCCTGCAGCAACACCTGTTCGAGCAACTGGTCAATGCCGGCACCGGTACGGGCCGAAACCGGCACAAAGGGTGACTCACCGCCGAACTCTTCGGGAATCACTTCTTCAGTCACTAGTTCACCCTTGACGCGGTCCATATTGGCGTCGGGTTTGTCTATCTTGTTGATGGCCACCACGATCGGTACACCAGCCGCCTTGGCGTGCTTGATGGCCTCTCGGGTTTGCGGCATCACGCCGTCGTCTGCGGCCACCACCAGAATCACGATGTCGGTCGCCTGGGCGCCTCGAGCACGCATGGCGGTAAACGCTTCGTGGCCTGGCGTGTCCAGAAAGGACACCATGCCGCGCGGGGTTTCCACATGGTAGGCACCAATGTGCTGGGTAATACCGCCTGCCTCACCCGAAGCCACCTTGGCGCGACGGATGTAGTCGAGAAGGGACGTTTTGCCGTGGTCAACGTGACCCATCACGGTCACCACAGGTGCACGCGGCAACGATTCGGCCTGTTCGCCCTGAATGTCCTCATCGGTAAAGGCTTCTGGATCATCCAGTGCTGCTGTCACTGCCATATGACCCATTTCCTCACCACGATCATGGCGGTGTCCTGGTCCAGTGGCTGGTTGATGGTGACCATCTGTCCCAGCTTCATCAGGTGTTTGATCACCTCTGATGATTTGACGCTCATCTTGTGCGCCAACTCGG
>JANOLL010000378.1:0-4730 GCA_031419775.1 Polaromonas sp.
GGTGCGCAGCCAATGCTGGGGTAAAACTCGTCGTGCAGGGGGTTGTAGGGAACCTTGTGGACCGAAATGAAATGCCAGATGTCACCCTGCGTCCAGTCGGCCAGCGGATTGATCTTGGCCCGGGTAACTGGCTCACCATCGATAACCAGGTTTTGTTGCTCGACGTCATGCACGTCTGCCCGAGCATTGGACTGCTCGCGCCGAAGGCCGGTGATCCAGCCTTTCTTGCCGGCGAGGGCGCGTTCTAGCGGCTCCATCTTGCGAAAGTCACAGCAAGCCTTGCGCAGCGCCAGACTCTTGTACATGGCATCCTGGCCATTTTCAAGAATGAACTGCTCGGCAACAGCAGCATCTGGCTGGTAGATATCGACTTTCACGCCGTAGCGTTCTTCTAGCCGGCCGATCAGAGCCAAGGTCTGCTCATGCAGCATGCGGGTGTCGAGGACAAAGATGCTGCAGTCGATGCCAGCCTCAACAATCAGGTGACTGACCACCATGTCTTCAGCGCCTAGGCTGGACGCCTGGGTCAGCGGCTTGAACTGCGCGGCGGCAGACAACAGCAGCGCCTTGCTTGCCTCGACCTTTTGCGCAAAGGTGGCGGACGGTTTGGCGTAAAGTGAAATAGCGTTCATAGGCGTGGGAAGGCTAAAGCTTGACCTGCGACTGCTCAGGCGGTCACGACGAAATGCGGGCTGACCTGCACCGCATCGCCCTGATACTTGCCGACCCCATAGCCAGGGTAGCAACTGAGCACCCGTTCGGCGATGTCCATGGGTTGATCGGCACGCAGCACCGCACTGGTAAAGCCGCTGCGTTCCATTTGCGCCAGTTGGTCGACCAGCACGTCGCCCGTTGCCCGGATCTCACCCTTGAAACCGAGCCGGCGGCTCAGCAAAAACGCCTGACTGAAGGCGCGGCCATCGGTGAACTTGGGAAAGTGCAGGTCGATGCGCTCAACGCCAGCGAGCGACAGCTGCCGCGGGTCGGCGTCGTTGGCCAGCAGCACGATTTTTGGATCTTTCGTGCCCTCAGCCAGCGTATCTTCGTGGGTTTTAGCTATTAATTTCATAGTAACCTGCTTTTCACGCAGCGTGCTCTTCTGCGGCTGACTTGGCAACCGCTGCAAATCGTGCGCCGTTAGCCGCAGCTTTGAACGGCTCAGCGCCAACCCGGCGAAGTGTCGCAATAAAAGTTTCCTGTTGGTCAAGCGCGCCCGAATGGCGGTGCTGGCGATAGGTGTTGAGCACGGCCTCAATCACATCGGGCACTTCTGCGGCAGAAAACGATGGCCCCACGACTTTGCCCAGCGCCGGTGCGCCGGAGAGGGTGGATCCGTCCGAGCCGCCAAGGGTGATTTGGTACCACTCCTTGCCATCCTTATCGACGCCCAGAATGCCAATGTGACCACTGTGGTGGTGGCCGCAAGAGTTGATGCAGCCACTGATGTGAAGATCGATTTCGCCCAGGTCGTGCAGTTCGTCGAGGTCCTGGTAGCGCTGGGTGATGGCCTCGGCCAGGGGCAACGAACGGGCGTTGGCCAGTGAGCAAAAGTCACCACCGGGGCAGGCGATCATGTCGGTCAGCAGGCGAATATTGGGGCGGGCAAAGCCAGCCTTGCGGGCAGCCTTCCAGAGCTCTGGCAACTGAGTGGCGCGCACCCACGGCAGGACCAGGTTCTGGTCGTGGGTCACGCGCACTTCACCGGCGCTGAAGTCGTCTGCCAAGCCGGCGGCAATGTCCATTTGCTCAGCGGTGGCATCGCCAGGGGCCTGACCCAGGCGCTTGAACGAGAGGGTCACGATTCGCAGATCGGGATTTTTGTGTGGCGCCACGTTTTGCCTCAACCAATGCGCAAATTCCACATCGCCCTCTGCTGCAGAGCGAATAGCTGTGGTCGCTTTGGTCTCTGTATCGCTGCGGTTGCTGGTCAGGGCAGGTGCTACAAAAGAGGCCGAGACGCGGTCCAACTCGGCCTGCGTGATGGTGTGCGGCGCGCCGTCGATCTCGACGATGTCCTTATATTCAGCTTCGACCTGGTCCACAAACTGCTGGCCTTCGGCCTTGACCAGAATCTTGATACGCGCCTTATAGATGTTGTCGCGGCGACCGAACCGGTTATAGGCGCGAACGATGGCTTCAAGGTAATTGAGAATCTGGTTCCACGGCAAAAATTCGCGGATGGTGGTGGCGATAATAGGCGTACGGCCCATGCCGCCGCCGACCATTACCTTGAAGCCTAAGTCACCGTCGGCGCTCTTGACCATGTGCAGGCCAACATCGTGCCAGGCGGTGGCTGCGCGGTCTTCAAGCGCGCCGGTGATTGCAATTTTGAACTTGCGCGGCAAGAAAGCAAACTCGGGGTGCAGCGTGCTCCACTGGCGCATGATTTCAGCAAACGGGCGGGGGTCCGCCAACTCGTCGGCGGCGATGCCGGCTCGCTCATCGCTGGTGATGTTGCGAATGCAGTTTCCGCTGGTCTGGATGCCGTGCATGTTGACGCTGGCCAGCAAGTCCATCACGTCGGCCGACTTGTCCAGCGGTATCCAGTTAAATTGCACGTTCTGCCGGGTGGTGAAGTGTGCGTAGCCCTTGCTCAGGTGCGTGTGCACCGATTTTCCACCGGCCAGTTCAATCGCACCGAGCTTATCCTGGGCAGCCTGCGCGCCATTGAACAAGGCCTCATTCGGCTGGTCATACTCGCGCGCAATTTTTGCCAGCACACGCAGCTGGGCGCTTGACAACTCGCCGTAAGGCACTGCCACGCGCAGCATGGGCGCATAGCGCTGCACATACCAGCCGTTTTGCAAACGCAGCGGGCGAAATTCGTCTTCCGGCAACTGGCCCGCCTGCCAGCGTGTGAGCTGGTCTCGGTACTGGTCGGCTCTGGCCTTCACAAACTGGCGGTCGAATTCTGTGTATTGGTACATGTCAGGCGAAAAAACAAACGGTTCAAGAGGCAGGCTGGCGGCACGCCGCCCAGCGTATTACGGGGTATCGACTATATCGAAATTAGTTTCACGCCTGCATAGGCCAACAGCACGGACAGCAGGGAGCGAATGACCCGGTCAGGCGTTTTGTGCACCAGGTGGGCGCCCAACCAGATGCCCGGTAGCGAGCCGGCCAGCAACATCGTCAGCAACGACCAGTCTACCGAGCCAATCGATGCATGTCCTAGGCCCGCTACCAGCGTCAGCGGCACGGCATGCGCAATGTCGGCAGCAACAATCCGCGGCAGCGGAAGGGCAGGGTAAAGCAGCATCAGCACAATCACACCAATCGCGCCTGCGCCAACCGAAGTGACGGTGACCAAGGCCCCAATCACGGCGCCGAAAACGACGGGTAGCGCCCAGTGGCGGGCGCGAGTGGCCTCGCTTAACAGTTCAGCTGAAATTTTCGCAGGCGCAGCTTTGCCGCGCAGTGCTTTGTAAAAGGTAGCCAGGGCGGTCAGCAGCAGCGCCAGCCCCAGGGTAGTGGTCATCACCGCCTGTGTTGCCGGGTTGGCAGGACCCAACCGGTTCAGCACATAAAGGGTCACGAGGGACGCAGGAATGCTACCCGCTGCCATCTGGCAGACGATACGCCAGTCCACCACTCTGGCACGCGCCAGGCTGACTGTGCCGCCCATTTTGGTAAACGCTGCAAACAGCAGGTCGGTACCGATGGCCAGGTGCGGCTTGATGCCAAAAACAAAGATCAGCAATGGCGTCATCAGCGAGCCGCCGCCCACACCGGTCAGGCCGACCACCACGCCCACAACAAAACCGGCAAAGATAAAAGCAAATTCATGCATAGCCGGGAAATGTAAGGTGATGCCGCGTAAAACCAAACGACTGATTTGTTTTACCTTTATGGGAATAAGCTTATCTGGCGCCACCGGCCTGGGTGGGGAGTGGTTCAGCCGACCATCTGTTCTTTCATGGGGTCAGTCCTGATGGCCTGTCGTGCGTTATGGAGGACCAGACAGGTGTTGACCGCTGGCGCTGGTACAGTCCCTGCTTTTCGTATCGAAAGAATCAGTGTGTTCCTAATTGCCGGACCAAATGACCTACATCCTGGAGAAAGTCGTGAAAAGTTCAAAACAAGCTTGGTGGGGCAGCATGCTGCTGGCTGGCGTAACCGCCTGGAGCGCAATCGGTTCGGCGCATGCGGCAGACAAAGCCAAAGCGCCTATCAAAATTGGCGAGATCAACAGCTATTCAACCATTCCGCAGTTCACGCTGCCCTACCGTAACGGCTGGCAACTGGCGGTCGAGGAAGTCAATGCCGCAGGGGGTTTGCTGGGCCGCAAGGTCGAGGTGATTGCCCGTGACGATGCCGGAAAGCCTGAAGAAGCCTTGCGCCACGCAATCGAGCTGACATCAAAAGAAAAAGTGGACGTGCTGGCAGGTGGTTTCTTGTCCAACGTCGGACTGGCGCTGGCCGATCATGCCCAGAAAAACAAACGTGTGTTCGTCGCGAGCGAACCGCTGGCCGACGCCATCGTCTGGGACAAGGGCAACCGCTACACCTTCCGTCTGCGGCCCAGCACCTACATGCAGGCGGCTATGCTGGTCGAAGAAGCAGCCAAACTCCCCGCCAAGCGCTGGGCCACCATCGCGCCCAACTATGAGTACGGTCAAAGCGCGGTCGCCAGCTTCAAGGAACTGCTCAAAGCCAAACGCCCGGATGTGGAGTTTGTCAGCGAGCAATGGCCCGCCCTCGGCAAGCTCGAAGCCGGCACCACGCTGCAG
>JANOLL010000379.1:0-2084 GCA_031419775.1 Polaromonas sp.
CAATCGTCAGCAAATCACCGCCTACTTCGGTCCACGCCAAACCCACAACCTGGCCGACCTGATTTTTTTGCTCTGCCCGACCGTAATCGAATTTGCGTACCCCGAGAAACTCGTTGAGGTTATCGGGCGTCACCACAACCTGTGGGCTCATTTTCTTGAGTTGAATACCCTTGACCACTTTGCGACAAATCTTGGAAAGCTCACGCTCCAGCGAGCGCACGCCCGCTTCTCGCGTGTAGTAACGCACGATGTCGCGCACAGCCTGCTCCTGAATTTCCAATTCTTCAGGTTTGACACCGTTATTTTTGACCTGTTTGGGCAACAGGTAGCGCATGGCGATGCTTGTCTTTTCGTCTTCGGTATAGCCCGAGAGGCGAATGACTTCCATCCTGTCCAGCAAAGCGGGGGGGATATTCATGGAATTGGACGTTGCCACAAACATCACGTCACTCAGGTCGAAGTCAACCTCCACGTAATGGTCGCCGAATGTATGGTTCTGTTCCGGGTCCAACACCTCCAGCAAGGCGCTAGATGGGTCGCCCCGAAAGTCTGTGCCCAACTTGTCAATTTCGTCGAGCAAGAAAAGCGGGTTGCGAGTGCCGGCTTTCGACAAGCTCTGCAAAACCTTACCAGGAAGCGCGCCGATGTAGGTGCGGCGGTGCCCCCGGATTTCAGCTTCGTCACGCATACCACCCAAGGCCATGCGAACATATTTACGACCTGTGGCCTTGGCAATCGATTGCCCCAGCGACGTTTTGCCTACTCCTGGAGGACCCACCAGGCAAAGAATAGGCGCCTTCAGCTTGTCGACACGCTGTTGTACGGCAAGATATTCAACAATGCGGTCCTTGACTTTTTCAAGGCCGTAATGGTCTTCATTGAGTACGTTCTCGGCATTGACCAGATCGTGCTTGATCTTGGTTTTCTTGGCCCAGGGCAGCCCCGTCAGCACATCGATGTAAGTTCGGACCACGGTGGCTTCAGCCGACATGGGCGACATCAGCTTGAGCTTTTTCAGCTCACTCTCAGCCTTTTTGAAGGCTTCTTTCGGCATCTTCGCAGCTTTGATCTTCTTTTCGATCTCTTCTATGTCTGCGCCCTCCTCGCCTTCGCCAAGTTCTTTTTGAATGGCCTTGACCTGCTCGTTCAAATAGAAGTCGCGTTGGTTCTTTTCCATCTGCCGCTTGACGCGACCGCGAATTTTCTTATCAACATTGAGGATGTCGACTTCACGCTCAAGCTGTTCATAGAGGTTCTCGAGGCGTTCCTTGACCTGCGCAAGATCCAGGATCACTTGCTTGGCGTCCAGCTTGAGCGGCAAGTGCGCAGCGATCGTATCGGCTAAGCGACCCGCATCATCAATGCTTGAAATTGACGTGAGGATCTCCGGCGGAATTTTCTTGTTGAGTTTGACGTAATGATCAAACTGCTGCATGACGGCGCGGCGCAAGGCCTCAATTTCGCTTGTCTTGTCCGCTGCAATCACCGCCGCCTCAACGGGGGTCACATTGGCACTGAAGTGCTGCTCGCCGTCTTCAATTTTGTTCACCCTGGCGCGCTGCTGGCCTTCGACCAGTACCTTCACCGTGCCATCTGGCAACTTGAGCAGTTGCAGGATCGTCGCAACGCACCCTACTTCAAACATGTCCTCCACCGATGGCTCGTCCTTGGCGGCAGCCTTTTGCGCTACCAGCATGATGCGCCGTTCGGCATCCATCGCCGACTCAAGCGCCTTGATGCTCATGGGACGACCCACGAACAGCGGAATCACCATATGGGGGAAGACCACCACATCCCGCAACGGCAGCAGGGGCAGTTCGATGGGGGTCGCAGGCAGGGGGACGTGTCCGGACATGGAAATCCTTTGCTTTCAGTCAGCTGAATATGGCCTGTGATGCGCCATTTTCAACCCGCCGCCATGGCTGCGCGGGTTTTTCGGGTAAACGCGGGGAAAATTCACTCAGGCTCAGGGGCGGGCGCCGAGGATCGGATGGACGTCAAGCCTTCTTGGCTGCTTCGCGATAAACCAGCAGCGGCGGCTTGTTCTCCTCGATGGTGGATTCATCGACGACGACCTTGTCCAC
>JANOLL010000380.1:0-9994 GCA_031419775.1 Polaromonas sp.
TCGGCTTCGCTCTTGGATAAGTAACGCTCTGTCATGAGGGCTAACTTAAAGTATGAAGCAAACCTTGCTCGATAAACTCGCCGATTCTCGATATTCTGGGCTGACTTCCTTTTGAAAGTGCCTCGCAGCATGCATCTGGGATGAATATTCTGTATAAAAATATAGTTATAAATTAGTCCATGAAATCCGGCACTCCTGAGATGAGGTCGACACGCTTGATGAATCAGGTTAGGGAGCGCATTCGTTATCTGCACCATACCGATGTATTAGAAGGTCAGATTCCGCTAATCTTCACTGTGATTCCTACCATTTCTTCGTTTATTAAAGATAGCTGATTGAGCGCTATAGGGGTTTCCAGCGCAAAACGTTCAAATGTGCTGTTCGAAGTTCCGACGATGATCGAGCTGGGCCTCCCGGGATTTGAGGTAAGTTCATGGTACGGACTGCTGGCACCAGCCAAGACCCCAATGCCGATCATTGATCGCCTTCAAAGGGAGGTGGCTGCGGTGTTGGCGCTTCCGGGAATTCGCGATCGTTATCTCAAGGGAGGCTTTGAGCCTGGGGGCAACAAGCCGGACGAGTTTGCCCAACAAATCAAAGCGGACCTTGCGTGCTGGAACAAAGTAGTCAAAGATTCCAATATCAAAATCGACTGATAAAGACCCCTGTAAAACAGCGCTGCGGTCCCTACCGCGGCCTCTTCATTCGTTCATGAAGAAAAACTTGAAGCACGTCCACCGGTTGACTATGCTCGATGAAATGAGTTTCATCCAGTCCACAGCCACCTCTGATACCCCCAACTTCAACACCGATGACATCACTGAACTCTACGCAGTAAGTCTTTCGAGTGCCATTCAGGCCCGTCAGCTGTCTTGCGTGGAAACGCTGGACGCGTATCTCGCTCAGGTAGCGCGGCTCAATCCGCTGGTCAATGCGCTGGTTGCTTTGCAGCCCGTCGAGGAACTTCACCAGCAGGCGCAGCTCCTGGATGCAGAGCTGGCGCGTGGCGTGTGGCGGGGACCGTTGCACGGCTTTCCCCAAGCGCCGAAAGACATCATGCCGGCCAAGGGCATGGTGACCACCAAAGGCTCGCCGATCTTCAAAGGTCAGGTCAGCAGCACGGATGCCGTGGTGTTCGAGCGCATGCGTCAGGGCGGTGCCGTGTTCATCGGCCGCAGCAACTCACCCGAGTTTGGCCTGGGTGGCCATACCTTTAACAGCGTTTACGGCACCACCGGTAATGCCTTCGACCCGAGCAAGACTGCAGGCGGCAGCAGTGGCGGTGCAGGCGTAGCGGTCGCGCTGCGCATGCTGCCGGTCGCTGATGGTTCGGACATGATGGGCTCACTGCGCACACCAGCGGCGTTCAACAATGTGTTTGGTATGCGCACCACCCCAGGCTGCGTGCCACACGGGCCCACCGAGGAGGTATTTTTCCAGCAATTCAGCGTCGCCGGGCCGATGGCTCGTAACATCCCGGATCTGGCTCTGTTGCTGTCGGTGCAGGCTGGTTTTGATCCACGCCTGCCCCTCACCCATCGTCATGGGAACATCGATTTCAACGCACCGCTTCAACGCGATTTCAAGGGCAGCCGCATTGGCTGGCTGGGTGATCTGGGCGGCCACCTGGCTATGGAGCCTGAGCTGCTGGCCCTGTGCGAACAAGCATGCAAAACCTTTGAGTCCATCGGTTGCCGGGTCGAGCCTGTGCTACCCAAGTTTGACCTGGAGCGCCTCTGGCGCGCCTGGCTCACGCTGCGCAGCTTCAACGTGGCAGGCAACAACGCGGCCCTGTACCAAGACACGGCTCACCGCGCCCTGCTCAAACCCGAAGCCGTCTGGGAAATCGAGCGGGGCTTGGCACTGAGTGGGCCCGATGTGTTCAACGCAGCGAAAGATCGCTCGGCGTGGTACCAGGTGCTTCGCAGCCTGTTCGAAACCTACGACTACCTGGTTCTGCCCGCCACGCAAGTGCTGCCGTTTGATGCCGCCTTGCACTGGCCCGCCGAGGTGAACGGCCGCACCATGGACACTTACCACCGCTGGATGGAGGTGGTGGTACCCGCCACGATGGCTAGTCTTCCGGCGCTGTCTGTGCCGGCCGGCTTCAGCGCCAGCGGCCTGCCCGCAGGACTGCAGATCCTGGGGCCCACGCAGGCCGATTGGTCCGTGATGCAAGTCGGCCATGCCTACGATCAGGCCAGCAGCCACGCGCGGGTGCGCAGTCCGCTGTTGGCTTGAAACTTGCCAACCATTACCGTCTTTCTGCGTTTTATCCTCCTTTGATCAGGAAAGTCCAACATGTTCCATCGTCGCGCCTTTTTGATGTCTTGCGTCTTGGCCACCTCCGCGCTGTGCGGCAACGCGCTGGCCCAAAGCTACCCAGACCGACCGATCAAACTGATCGTGCCCTTTGCACCAGGGGGCGCAACCGACATCCTGGGTCGGTTGCTGGCCACAGCGCTGACCGACAAGCTGGGTCAGTCGGTGATTGTCGAAAACAAGCCGGGCGCTGGGACCGCGCTGGCGGCTGCTGCCGTGGCCAAAATGCCGCCGGACGGCTACAACCTGCTGTTGGCCTCCAGTTCCACGCTTACGCTCAACCCTGTCGTGCGTCAGACCCTGGGCTACGACCCGGTGACCAGTTTCACGCCGATCGGCCAAGTGGCCGATATGAGTCTGGTCCTGGTGGCCAATACCAACACCCCGGGTAACACGCTCAAGGACATCGTGGCGTCCGCCAAGGCAGAGCCCGGAAAGTACGCCTACGGTTCTTTCGGGGCGGGCTCGTCGGTGCACTTCGGTGGTGAGATGCTCAAATCGGTCAGCGGTGCCGACTTTCTGCATGTTCCTTTCAACGGCAGCGCGCCCAGCCTGACTGCGCTGATCGGCGGGCAGGTGCAGGTCGCAGTCGACACCGTGGTGGCTTCCACGCCCTTCATCAAATCCGGCAAGATCAAAGCGATCGCCGTGCTCTCGCCCGCACGCTCGACGCTGCTGCCGGACGTGCCCACCGTGGCCGAGAGCGGCTACCCGGGGTTTGACATGTCGACCTGGTTTGCCTTGATGGCACCGGCTAACCTGCCCGCCCCAACCCGCGCCAAGCTGGAAGCGGCGCTTGCCAGCGTCATGGCCAACCCGGAACTGCGCAAGAAGCTCAATGACCTGGGCCTGATTCCGGCCTACGGACCCAGCCAGAGTGTGAAGACGCGCATTGAAAAGGATTTGCCTCACATGCGCGCAGTGGCCGCGCGAACCGGTATCAAAGTCGAATGACGAAAACATCTGCGGTCATGCGTTCAGCCATGTTGCGCTCGCTTGGGTATTATTGCCAAACCTCACGGTAAGCCGGGCAAGTTGGTGGGGCTGGCCTGACACCTGGCACGCTTTTTGTGTGCATGGTGGATAGCACGCCAAGCGAGAGCGCGGTGTAGCCAGCTGCGGGCGGCCGGTGCGATGGTTGGCTCAAGATCCCGAGTTTTTTATGCAGTAACTAGGAGCTTTTATGAATCAGCGTCTTCGTTGTGTCGCATGGATCACCATGACGATGGCTTCGGCCAGTAGTTTTGCGCAGGGTGCGGCCAGCTGCCCCAATCCGATTCCGATAGCGCTCACCACACCGCTCACCTCGGGTGTTGCGCTGCTAGGCGTGCAGGCCAAAATCGGTCTGGAAGACGCGGTCGAGGAGATCAATGCGGCCGGCGGTATCGGTGGCAAAAAAATCAAACTGTCGATTGAAGACGCGACCGGCTCATCGACCACTGCCCTGAACACGCTGAACCGTCTGATGGAAGACAAGCCGGTCGCGCTGTTTTCGTCGATGATCAGCCCGCACATTTTCACGCAGAACGACACCATCAAAAAAGTCGGCATTCCGGTGTTGATTGCTGGCACCAATGCGCAATTGACCAAGCAGTCCAACCCCTGGTTGATTCGCCTGCATGTGCATGATGGCCAGCTGGCAGAGGCAGTGCCGCGTTATGTGGTGGAAACGCTGAAGAAGCAGAGGCCGGCGATCATCACGGTGTCTGATGACTATGGTTTGGGTGCCTCCAAGGGCCTGCAGGCCGAATTTGAAAAGCGCAAAACCAAGGCCGTCGCCGTCGAAAGTTATGGCCTGAACGACAAGGACATGAGCGCCCAGCTGACCAAGATCAAGGACGCCAACGCAGACGTGATAGTGTTGTGGGGTCGCCCCGGTGATGTCGCCCTGGTGATGAAGCAGCGCAAGGCACTGGGCATCACCATCCCGGTGATTGGCAACTCCAGTGCCGTGGCGCTCACCACACTGGCCAATCTGACGCCTGAAGAAGCAGATGGCGGCATGGGCATCGGCGGCATGTTCCCGCAAGTCACTACCGACGCCGCGTCACTGAGCTTCGCCAAGCGGGTACTCGACCGCAGCAAGATTCCGGCTGACAACTTTGCGCTGGGCTACCGCGACGGCATGTACATGCTCAAAACGACGATTGAGAAGGTGGGTTGCGACCCGACCAAGATCAAGGACGAGTTGCGTGCACTGAAAGACTTTAAAGGTCTGTTGATTTCTTACACCGCCGACAAGGATGGTGATCTTGCCCACTCCATGGGCATTTACCGAAACAAAGGGAAAGTCACCGAGCTGGTCGGCACGATGAAAGAGGCCGGTTTTTAAGGTCCTGCCTTTCTACTTCGGCTGCCGGCGGCTTTTGTCGCTGGTGTTCAGCTGGCTGTGTCGAGAATCGGGAAGCATAGGTGCAGCCGCTTCCTGATCCGGAACAGCTTTTTTCGGAAGCCAAACCGCGGCCACCGCTGCTCCTCAACTGCTATGGTTCAACTGATCATCAATGGCCTGGCCATGGGCGCCATCTACGCGCTCATCGCCTTGGGCTTGCTGCAAATTTTCAATGCCGTACGCATCGTCAATTTTGCGCAAGGCCAACTGCTTATGGTCGGCGCGTTTCTGGGTTTCGCGACTATTTCCCAGGCGGCGCTGCCTTACTGGCTGGCCTATTTGATTTGTTTTGCCGCGATGGCTTTGCTAGGCGTGATCTTCATGCTGGTGGCCTACTACCCGCTGCGTGGCAAACCGTTTTACCTGGTGATTCTGACGACCATCGCGGTCGGTATCGTGCTGGAAAACCTGGTACTGATTTTTTTCGGCCCGTTGCCGCAATCGGTGCCTTCTCCCTTTGGCTCTTCTCGAACCACGGTAGGCGGCCTGGTTTTTTCCAATCATGTGCTGTTTATATTTGGCGCGACGGCAGTCTTGCTGGTGGCGCAGTGGTGGTTCATGACCCGCACTCGCTTCGGCCGCATGATCCGGGCAACCTCACTGGACATGGACATGGCGCGGCTGGTGGGCGTTCGGGTTCGTTACACCGTGACGGTCGCCTTCATGCTGGGCTCTATTCTGGCGGGTGCTGCCGGGCTGCTGGTCGCGCCCCTGTTTCTTGCCGACCCCTCCATGGGGGGCGCCCTGGGTCTCAAGGCCTTTGTGGTCAGCGTGATCGGTGGCTTTGGCAACCTGTATGGCGCAGTGATAGCGGGGCTCTTGCTCGGGTTGATTGAAACGCTGGTAGCTGGCTATATTTCTTCGGACTTTCGCGACGTGATCTCGTTTGTCCTGATGGTGGGCTTTCTGTTTGTGCGGCCGCAGGGTTTGTTCGGCGAAAAACAAAGCGAGCGCGTATGAAGCTGTCCACGCTTACGCCGCTGCGCGCAGTCTTACTGGCTTTTCTCGCGCTGGTGGCTCTGGTGTTACCCCAGGTCATTCCGGGTAAATATGTTTTACAGCTGATCAATCTGGGGCTGATCAGTCTGATCGTGGTGGTGGGCCTGAACTTCATCACCGGCTACTGCGGGCAGATTAATTTTGCGCAAGCGGCGTTCTGGGGCATAGGCGCCTATGTCACCGCAGCGCTGACCCTGAAGGGGCTGTCTTTCTGGCTGGCACTTCCGCTGGCCGCGCTGTCTACCGGTTTGTGCAGTCTGGTGCTCGGCATTCCCACTCTGCGTTTGCGAGCCTATTACCTGGCTATGGCGACTATTGCTTTTGGCGAGATTGTGCAGCTTGTCCTGATTCATTGGGAGCCCGTCACAGGCGGCACATCCGGACTTCGTGGCGTGCCCGGCGTATCCATTTTTGGCTACCAGTTGGTGGGCCACATTCAGCACTATTACTTTCTATTGGCATGGTGCGCGCTCGCCTTGTGGCTGTCGCTGCGCGTGCGCTCGTCCAGGTTGGGTCGCGCCATGATTGCACTGCGCGATTCAGAAATCGCCGCCGAGGTCATGGGCGTTGACACGGTGCGCGTCAAAATGCTCGCCTTCGCCCTGTCGTCGATCTATGCCGGCATTGCCGGGGGTCTGTATGTGGCTTATGTCAATTACGTCAGCCCAGACCTTTTCTCCAACGCACAGGCGGTGCTGTTTTTTGTCATGCTGGTGATCGGCGGGGTCGGCTCTGCGGTCGGTGCGGTGCTGGGGACGATTGTTTTGACGATACTTCCCGAAGCCCTGCGTTTTCTTAAAGAGTGGTATTTGGTGCTGTATGGCGTAGGTGTGATTTTGATGATCACGTTCTTGCCGGATGGGCTGGTCAGCATTGGAAGGCGCTTTAACCGCGCGCCTTCGCCGACTGAATCGGGCACCTCACCCGATAACGCGTTGAACCTGACGCAAGCTGGCGTCAAACCTGTGGCGCCTCCTGGTTTTGCGTCCTTTCACTCAGAAAGTCTCGTGACGGCTGATAGGGGGACTTTGCTGGAGGTCAATGCTGTGACCCAACGCTTTGGCGGTCTGGTGGCATTGGATACTGTCAGCGTCAGCGTGGCGCGTGGCACGGTACACGCTGTCATTGGGCCCAATGGCTCGGGCAAAACCACATTTTTGAATGTGCTGTCGGGCGCTTACACCGCTAGCGCCGGATCGGTCTTGCTCGATGGAGTAGAACTTATAGGCAGCCGGCCCAGTGCGATTGCCAAGGCAGGCTTGTCTCGCACCTTTCAAAACATCCGGGTCTACAAAAGCCTGACCGTTCTGGAAAATGTGATGGTCGGCGCCGCTTGTCATTTACCAGGGCATATTTTCGACATTCTTGCCGGCACGCCTCGTCACGCGGGGCAGGAGCGCCGTTTGAAAGAGCTGGCCTCGCAAAGCCTGGAATTTGTCGGACTCGCAGCTTTCGCTGATCGCCCCGCAGGCAGCCTTGCCTACGCCCAGCAGCGCTTGCTCGAAATTGCCCGTGCGCTGGCCACTAGTCCCAAAGTCTTGCTGCTCGATGAACCGGCTGCCGGCATGAATCCGCAGGAGGCTTCCAGGTTGATGGAGACCATCGCAGCCATGCGCGGGGCGGGTATCACGGTGATTTTTGTTGAACACAATGTGCGCCTGGTGATGGGTGTGTCGGACCGGATCACCGTGTTTGATTTCGGCAAGAAAATTTCAGAAGGGACCCCGCAGGAAATCCAGACTGATCCGAAAGTGATCGAGGCCTATCTTGGACGTCCCAGAAAAGGCAACACCGTGCAGCCACTTAACGGCCAGGCTGGCAAGGATGCCTATGCTTGAAGTCAACAGCATCCAGGTCAAATACGGCAATATCACGGCCTTGCATGGCGTCTCCTTCCGAGTCGAGGAAGGCGAGATTGTGACCCTGATTGGCGCCAACGGCGCGGGCAAAACCACCAGCTTGCACACCATCTCGGGCCTGCTGCCGCTTTCGGGCGGTGACATCTCGTTCATGGGCCAGAAAATCCATGGCAAGGCGCCCGAGGACATCGTGCGAATGGGAATCGCGCATTCTCCTGAAGGGCGCCGAGTTTTTTCTGGCCTGACGGTTCAGGAAAATCTCGAGATTGGTGCCACGCCCTGGCGCAAGCGTAGGGATTCGATTGCCGAGGACATGGACCGTGTTTACGCCCTGTTTCCCCGACTTTTTGAGCGGCGCACGCAGTTGGCTTGGTCGATGTCTGGCGGCGAGCAGCAGATGCTGGCCGTGGGTCGTGCGCTGATGGGGCGCCCCAAGCTGCTGCTGCTCGACGAACCGTCGCTCGGTCTGGCTCCCATCATTGTTGAGCAGTTGTTTGACAAGATCGTCAGCATCAACAAGCTAGGCGTGACCATCCTGCTGGTCGAGCAAAACGCGGCCATGGCGCTGTCCGTGGCGACACGCGGGTATCTATTGGAAAATGGTCGCGTGGTGCTGGAAGACAGCACCGACAGCCTGCAAAATCATCCACTGGTCAAAGAAGCCTACCTGGGTGGCTAGCCTGGAAAATCACATGCTGCACGATCCCCTCAACGCTTTTTGCACCCACCCGCAATTCGCTTTGCCTGGTGCCCCGGACGGCCCGCTCAAAGGCCTGCGCTTCGCGGTCAAAGATGTGTTTGAACTGGCTGGAAGCACCTACGGCGCGGGCAACCCGGACTGGCTCAACACCCATGCACCGGCGGCGTCCACCGCACCTGCGGTTCGCCTGCTGCTCGCGGCGGGCGCGTCTATGGCGGGCATCACCCATACCGACGAGTTGACCTACAGCCTGAACGGCGAGAACGCGCATCATGGCACGCCAGTTAACCCGAATGCACCCGGCCGCATCCCAGGTGGCTCATCCAGCGGCTCGGCGTCTGCCGTGGCCGGCAAGCTGGTGGATTTTGCGCTGGGCACCGACTGCGCCGGTTCGGTTCGATTGCCAGCCAGCTACTGCGGCATTTTCGGCATGCGACCTAGCCACGGACAGGTGAGCACCCAAGGCGTTTTTCCGCTGGCGCGGAGCATCGATGCCGTCGGCTGGTTCAGCGCCACCGCCGAGGTGCTTGAACAGGTGGGAAAAGTGCTGCTGACCGACTCCTCGCCCGTCGCTGCGACGGGCCAACTGCTGATCGCGAGCGACGGTTTTGAACTCGCTGGCGCCGATGTGGCGGGTGCCTTGACCCATGGCCTTGCGCGGGTCAAAAAACTGTTGCCTGAATCCCGTGACATTCGGCTCAGCAGCGGACCTTTAAGTGTGTGGATGGAAACCTTTCGCCTGATTCAGGGGGCAGAAGTCTGGGCCGAACACGGTCAATGGGTCACCCGCACTAACCCCCACTTTGGACCGGGTATTCGTGAGCGTTTTAAGGCGGCCTCGGAGCTGAACAAGGCTGCCGTCGCGCGGGCCATGCAAAAGCGGCTCGAAATAGCTCAACAAATGGATGAGCTGCTTCAGGACGGGAAAGTACTCTGTCTTCCTAGTGCACCGGGCATTGCCCCTCTCAGAAATACACCTCCGGCTGAGCTGGAGGGTTTCCGCGCGCGCGCCATCAGTCTGCTCTGCGCTGCAGGCCTGTGCGGACTGCCCCAGGTGAGTATCCCGCTCGGCACACTCAACGGTTGCCCGGTTGGGTTGTCGTTGCTCATGCGCCGTGGCAGCGACTTGTCGCTGCTGGCCCTAGTGAAGCGGCTGGTTGATTAAGTCTTAGGCCATCCGTATTGGCCGCTTGATCTCAGTTAATCCGCCGGACGGGGTACTTGCCTTTCGCCCAGCGCAATATCGACCATCATTTCGCTTGCCAGCGTGCCGAGTTCGACTCGCAGGGTATCGACAGACAAGGCTGCTGGGACCAGTAGGTGCGCGTCAATCTTGAAGGTTTTGCCCGATACCCCGTTGTGAACAATCTCGGTGTGCATGTTCTCGATGCTGATCGCACGCTCTGCCAGGATTTTCGTCAGGCTGCTGACGATTCCGACCCGATCCGACCCCACGAGCTTGAGCTCGACGCTGCGCAATGAACTGGGCAGATTGGCATCGTCACTGATCGCGACAACCACCTGTAGACCGTTCGATTGCAGGCCGCGCAGTGCAGTTGCCAGCGCGTCTGCGTTTTCGCGCGGCACCTCAAAGTGCACCATGCCGGCAAACTCGCTGGCCAGTTTGGTCATGCGGCTGGCAGCCCAGTTGGCGCCAAAGCGCTCGGCCCGTTCAGCCAGTGAGCTGACGATACCGTGACGGTCAGCACCGACGATAGAGAC
>JANOLL010000381.1:0-3841 GCA_031419775.1 Polaromonas sp.
TGCGCGAACTCAAACGCGGCGGCCAGGTTTATTTTCTGCACAACGAAGTAGAAACCATCCAAAACCGGCGCGAGAAACTCGAGGCACTGTTGCCCGAGGCCCGCATTGCCGTCGCGCATGGCCAGATGCCCGAACGTGAACTCGAGCGCGTCATGAAAGACTTTGTGGCACAGCGCTACAACCTGCTGTTGTGCTCCACCATCATTGAAACCGGTATCGACGTGCCATCGGCCAACACCATCGTCATGAGCCGTGCCGACAAGTTTGGCCTCGCGCAGCTGCACCAGCTGCGTGGCCGGGTTGGCCGCAGCCACCACCAGGCTTATGCCTACCTGATGGTGCCCGATATTGAGGGGCTGACCCGGCAGGCTGGCCAGCGTCTGGAAGCGATTCAGCAAATGGAAGAGCTGGGCTCAGGTTTTTACCTGGCCATGCACGACCTTGAAATTCGCGGTACCGGTGAGGTGCTGGGCGAAAACCAGTCGGGCAACATGATGGAGGTTGGTTTTCAGCTCTACAACGAAATGTTGAGCGAAGCGGTACGCTGCCTGAAAGCCGGCATTGAGCCCGACCTGCTCAGCCCGCTCAACGTCACCACCGACATCAATCTGCATGCCCCGGCCCTGTTGCCCGATGACTATTGCGGCGACGTGCACCTGCGTTTGAGCTTTTATAAAAAGTTGGCCACTGCCAAAAATACAGATCAGATTGATGCCCTGCTCGAAGAAATTGTTGACCGCTTCGGCAAGCTGCCACCGCAGGCGCAGACACTGATCGATGTGCACCGTCTGCGCGTGATCGCCAAGCCCTACGGCGTGGTCAAGGTCGATGCCGCGCCAGGTGTGATCAACATCACGTTCAAAAAGGATCCCCCCATCGATTCCATGGCCATCATGCACCTGATACAAAAAAACCGGCACATCAAGCTCGCTGGTAATGAAAAACTGCGCATCGAAAAGGCCTTGCCGGAGGTCAAAGATAGGGCGCAAACGGTGCGCGATGTCCTTCGTTCACTTGGTCAACCCCGGACAGAGGAAATGCCCGCATGACGCGCGCAGAAATCTCCCCTGGTCTGGAGTTGAATGCAGCCATGCCTCCACTCCAACTCAGCCAGTTCAAATTGATCGCGTTTGACATGGACTCGACGCTGATCAATATCGAATGTGTGGACGAAATTGCCGATGCCGCTGGCCGCAAGGCAGAGGTGGCGGCCATCACGGAAGCCGCCATGCGCGGCGAGATCACCGACTACAAGGACAGCTTGCGCCAGCGCGTGGCTTTGCTCAAGGGTGTCAGCGTGGCCAGCATGAACGAGGTTTACACACGGCGACTCAAGCTAAATCCTGGCGCTGCAGAACTGGTGCACACCTGCAAAAAGGCGGGCATGAAAGTGTTACTGGTCAGTGGCGGTTTCACCTTCTTCACGGATCGTATTCGTGATGAGCTCGGCATCGACTACTCCCGCTCCAACGTGCTGGGCGTCGAAGGCGGTCTGCTCACCGGTGAACTGGTGGACCAGCCCTGGGGCGATATTTGTGATGGCGAGGAGAAACGCAAAATGCTGCTGGAAACCTGCGCCATGCTAGGCATCGCACCTCGCCAGGCGATCGCCATGGGAGACGGTGCCAATGACCTGCCCATGATGGGCGTGGCGGGCTTGTCAGTGGCTTACCGGGCCAAGCCTAAGGTGCGTCAACAGGCTATGGTGGCGATCAATTCGGGCGGATTAAACCGGCTGCTGGAGATTTTCTCGAAGCCGGATACCAAAAAAGCATAGGCCGCTATTGCGGTAGCGCGCACCAGTCGTCGATCAGCTCCTGGAAAAGCAGCGTGGCCTCGCTAATCCGGTCCACCCGGCAGTACTCGTTGGTCTGATGCGCCAGATCGGGCTCTCCCGGGCCCAGAATGAGCGTAGGCGGCATACCCAGTGGCAGACGCAGTGCAGCGGCATCGGTGAAATACGACACGGTGCGGTGATCGGGCATGGCGCCGCTTCGCGCAGCGCACATTGCAAACACGCGCTGCATCCAGGGATCGGTCGGTTCGGTGTACACGCTGCTGACGTCCAGCAGGGTGCGCAGCTTGATCTGGGGGCCCAGTACCCGGCACAGGCACGCCAGCACCTGCGCATGGTCCTGTCCCGCCACCGTGCGGATGTCGATGCCGATCTCAGCGGCGTCCGGCACGGAATTGATATTCAGGCCGCCCCGTGCAGTCCCGACATTGAGCGTGGGAGCTCCCATCAGCGCGTGCGCACCGGTTTCAAACCTGAACTGCTCAAGCGCCAGTGCCGCATGCGCGATCTTGTAAACCGCGTTGTCACCCCGCTCCGGCATGGAACCGTGGGCCGTCGTGCCACTGGCCTCTGCGGCCAACCAGAATGCGCCTTTGTGACCCAGCAAGGGGGCGTTGCCAGTGGGCTCGGCCACTACCAGAGCACCCGCGGTACCCATCAGTTCGTGGGCCTGCGGCGCGTTGGCCATGGCGAATGCGCCCTCGCAGCCGGTTTCTTCTCCGGCGGTGATGATCAGGCTCACGCCGCAGCCGTCGCGCAGTTGCTCTGCCCGGGCAATTGCTGCGGTAACAAAGGCAGCAACACCACTTTTCATGTCACTGGAGCCGCGTCCATAAAGTTTGCCATCGATGATTGCCGCACCAAACGGATCGTGCTGCCACGGTACTCCGCCCAGAGGAACGACATCCACATGCCCCGTGAAGCACAGCGGAGCCAAGGCACCCGTGGCCCCCGACCTGCCGCCGATTCGCGCCACCAGACTGGTACGCCGCGGTGCGAATTCGTGAGTACGGCAGGCAAAACCCTCTGTCGCCAACAGGTCGGCCAGCAGTTCCACGCAGCGGTCTTCATGTCCGGGTGGATTGACGGTATTGATACGCACCAACGCCTGGGTCAATGCTACGGGGTCAGGGACGGTCATAAAGCCTTTGACGCGATAGAAGGATCAATTTGATCAGCCAAAGTAAGCTGCACGCACTTCTTCGTTTTCGTTCAACTGCTGCGCCGTGCCCTGCGCCACCAGCCGTCCCTGCGACAGCACGTAACCATGGTGGGCAATAGCCAATGTCTGGCGCACATTCTGCTCGACCAGGAGCACCGTGATGCCGAGACGGTTGATGTCGCCGATGATGCGAAAATTTTCCTTCACATACAGCGGCGAAAGCCCGAGCGAGGGCTCGTCAATGATCAGGAGACGGGGTTGTGCCATCAGACCGCGCCCAATCGACACCATCGCTTGCTCACCACCAGACATGGTCCCTGCAAGCTGGATGCGCCGCTCCTTTAATCGGGGAAATAGCCCATAGGTCTGCTCGATACGGCGCTTGACTTCTGCCTCATCGCGCTGCTGGTAAGCACCTACACGAAGGTTTTCTTCAACCGTCATCTTCGGGAAAACCTTGCGACCTTCCGGAATGCAGGCAATGCCGCTGGCAATGACGCGATGAGTAGGCAAGCCGCTGATCGGCCGGCCATCAAAATCAATACTGCCCGTATGAGCCGGAGTCAGGCCGAGGATGGAGCGGATAAGCGTTGATTTGCCCGCACCGTTTGCCCCCAGGATGCAGGTGATGCTGCCCTGCGCCACCGTCAGCGACAGGCCATGCAGCACATCAATCCGGTCATAGGCGGTGTAGATGTCGTTGACGGTCAGCAGATTGCTCATGCCGTCGCCTCCTGCCCCAGATACGCCACCTGAACTTCAGGGTCATGGGTGATCTCGTCAAAGCTTCCTTCGGCGATTTTTTTGCCGTAATTGAGCACCACACAGCGCTGGGTAATGCGCTGGATCACACCCATCTCGTGCTCGATGATCACGATAGTGAA
>JANOLL010000382.1:0-1918 GCA_031419775.1 Polaromonas sp.
AATAACCCTCCCCATCGTTGTTTCCGCCTCGACTCCGTCGCACGAGCCATAGCCTGTGCACATTCACGCCGATCACGGCATTTCCGCTAAAACATCGCACCGCTAGGGCCGGCCAAGGCAGATAATTTGCGTTGAGCAGCGGGACGAACGGAGCACATTTTGAGCCGTGATGTCCTGGCCAGATCGGGAAAGGGATCAATGCGCACGGCAATCGAGTTGATGGACGGGATCAACCGGTCAGCCTGGCGCGCGCGTGACTCGGTTAAGTGGTTCAGCGCGCTGGAAGGCTGGACGGATCCGGGGGAGCGGGTGGCCACCGAGCTCGCGGCCCTGATGGCCAGGGACCAGCCGATTCTGGACCTTGGCGTAGGCGGCGGCCGCACCGTTCCGCTTTTGCGCAAAATTAGCCGGAATTACACCGCGCTGGACTACACGCCGGAACTGGTGGAGGCCTGTCGCAAGAAATACCCCGATGCCCGCGTCCTGCACGGCGACGCCAGGAATCTTTCTGAGTTTATGGAGGCGTCGTTTGGGCTGGTGGTGTTCAGTTTCAACGGTCTGGATGCCGTCAATCCCGATGACCGCTTGACCGTGCTGCGCGAAGTGCACCGTGTGCTACGGCCAGGCGGGCTGTTTCTGTTTTCTAGCCATAATCAGTCCGGTCCGGGACACCGGGAACCGCTCAATTTTGGACTGTCGCTCACGCGCCATCCCCTAAAACTCGCAGCTCGCCTGGCGCGCGTTCTCCGCTATTCGATGCAGACTTTTTCCAACTATCGGCGTTACGCACGCTTGAACCACCAGGCCGAGGGTTATTCCATCATGAACGCTGCCGCTCACCATCACGGAATCGTCATCCACTACATCACGCTCGACAAACAACTTAAGCAACTGGCTGCTGCCGGTTTCAGCCCAGACCCGGTGGTGTTTGGCAGCAAGGACGGCGAGCGGGTTGAGGTTGGCGACGACGATAGTCGCCACATGTGGCTGCATTTCATGGCGCGAAAGGCTTGAGCCATGTCCAAACCCTCAAGCTTTGCCTTCATGAAATCCGTGCCTTGAAACCGCAAGCTTTTGATGCGGCCGTGGTGGATCTCGACGGCACCATGGTCGATACCCTGGGCGACTTTGTGGTCGCCCTGAACCGGATGCTGGTCGACCTGTCGCTGCCGCCAGTCAGCCGTGCGGTGGTTGAGCGGGGAGTAGGGAAAGGCTCTGAGCATCTCATCCAATCAGTATTAAAGCACCTACAAGCCCAGGAAAATCGGACGCCTGCAGCTATAAATAACATAGCTTATGGGGGTGGTGTCCAGGTCGATGGCGCCTTGTATCAAGCGGCCTGTGCCAGCTACCAGCAGCACTACCAGGCCATCAATGGCCTGCACGCAGAGGTCTACCCCGGGGTGGTGCAGGGGCTGCAGAGCATGCGGCAGACCGGGCTCAAGCTGGCTTGCCTGACCAATAAACCAGTCACCTTTGCCCGGTCACTGCTACAGGCCAAACGGCTGGATGGCTATTTCACGGTGGTCTATGGTGGTGACTCTTTTGAGTACAAAAAACCGGATCCGCGGCCCCTGTTGAAAACGTGCGAAGCCCTGGGCACTTTCCCTTCGCGCAGCCTGATGGTGGGCGACTCCCGCAATGACGCGCAGGCAGCGCGCGCGGCAGGCTGCCCGGTGATTTTGGTGACATATGGCTACAACCACGGCGAGCCCGTGCGTGAGGTCGATGCCGATGGCTTCATCGATTCCTTGGCACAGTGGAATGCGCGAGGGTGACAGCGGGCTAGAGCGCATTGGGCGGCAAGGTGTCTTTGCTACACTTCGATCGATATGTGTGTTCAACGCCTCATTCAATCAGGTCGCGCAGACCGGGGAGCCTGGCCCTGGCGCCCCTGTCCTTTTCCGGCCGTCTGAGC
>JANOLL010000383.1:0-2366 GCA_031419775.1 Polaromonas sp.
GCTGACCTCTTTTGCGATGTTGCTGGTGATCAATGCGCTGCAAGCCTGGCAGCGTCAGCGCAGCGGGGGAAGCTCTTGAACAGCGCCGCGACGGCCCGCCGGGCCAAGGCCGGCACATCCGAGCCGACCTGGGTCAAATGGACATTGATCAGCGTGATGCTGGTCTTTATTTTTCTGTTTCTGGTGCTGCCGCTGGCGGCCGTCTTCACCGAGGCGCTACGAAAAGGCCTGGGCGCTTACTTCGAATCCTTCAAGGATCCCGATGCGTGGAGCGCGATTCGCCTCACCCTGATCACCGCCGCGATTGCCGTGCCACTGAACCTGGTGTTCGGCGTGGCGGCTGCCTGGGCAATTGCGAAGTATGAGTTCAAGGGCAAAGCGTTTTTGACCACGCTGGTGGACCTTCCCTTTTCAGTCTCTCCCGTGGTGGCGGGCTTGATTTATGTGCTGATGTTTGGCGCTAACGGCTGGTTCGGCCCCTGGCTGCAAGCCAATGATGTGAAGATCATCTTTGCCGTTCCGGGCATTGTGCTGGCCACAGTATTTGTGACCTTTCCCTTCATCGCCCGTGAGCTGATTCCGCTCATGCAGGCACAGGGCACAGAAGAAGAACAGGCTGCGCTGGTGCTGGGCGCGACGGGCTGGCAGACCTTCTGGCACGTCACCTTGCCCAACATCAAGTGGGGACTGATCTACGGCGTGATTTTGTGCAACGCGCGGGCCATGGGCGAGTTTGGCGCGGTGTCGGTGGTGTCTGGCCATATTCGTGGTCAGACCAACACCATGCCGCTGCACGTCGAGATTTTGTATAACGAGTATCAGTCGGTCGCCGCTTTTGCCGTGGCTTCACTTCTGGCCTTGTTGGCCCTGGTCACCCTGGTCATCAAGTCGTTTGTGGAATGGCAGTTTGAGCGCGACCAGAAAGCCGCTGCCGAATTGCCGCCCGAGCGCCCACAGGTCTGAGTCCTATTTTTCGAGAATCACCATGAGCATTGCAATCCGCAACATCAGCAAAGACTTTGGCAGCTTCAAGGCCTTGCGGGATGTGAACCTCGACATTGACTCGGGCGAACTGGTGGCCTTGCTGGGCCCATCGGGTTGTGGCAAGACTACGCTGCTGCGCATCATTGCCGGACTGGAAACTGCTGACCAGGGCAGCATTCTGTTCAGCGGAGAAGACACCACCGACGTGAATGTGCGTGAGCGCAAGGTGGGTTTTGTTTTTCAGCACTACGCCCTGTTCCGCCACATGACGGTGTTTGATAACGTGGCGTTTGGTCTGCGCATGAAGCCGCGCGCCACCCGGCCTTCTCCAGCATTGATCCAGCAGAAGGTGCATGAGCTGTTGGGTCTGGTTCAGCTCGACTGGCTGGCCGACCGCTATCCGGCACAACTGTCCGGCGGGCAACGACAGCGCATTGCCCTGGCTCGCGCCCTGGCGGTGGAGCCCAAGGTGCTGCTGCTGGACGAGCCTTTCGGAGCGCTCGACGCCAAGGTGCGCAAGGAACTGCGGCGCTGGCTGCGGCGTCTGCACGATGACCTGCACGTCACCAGCATCTTTGTAACCCACGACCAGGAAGAGGCCCTTGAAGTGGCCGACCGGGTGGTGCTGATGAACAGCGGCCAGGTCGAGCAGATCGGCTCGCCGCAAGAGGTGTGGGACCATCCGGCGAGCCCCTTTGTTTATGGTTTTCTTGGCGACGTGAACCTGTTCCACGGCCGGGCCCATGAAGGCGAAATGCTGATTGGTGAAAACCACCAGGGTGTACGGCTGGCCAGCCCCGAACACAGCGCTGCCCAGGATGCCAAGGCCTTTGCCTATGTGCGCCCGCATGATCTGGATGTTCGCCGGTATGTAGTGGGCGAAGACCAGACAGCATCGCCACACGGCCGAGGTATCCCTGCCAAACTGATGCGCGCCATTGTTGTCGGGCCGATTGCCCGGCTGGAGCTGTTGCCATTGGATGCCAGTGCCACGGGCAGCGGTGAGATCATCGAGGCGCAAATCGGTGCACAAGAATTTCGGGACAAAGGTTTCACGGACGGCGAAACGCTGATCGTCACGCCACGCAAGGCGCGTGTTTTTGTAGCCTGACTACAGATAGCTGCGCAAGGCTGCCAGCGTTTTTTCTGTCGCGCCGCGATTCTGCACGGCAAAGGCCAATCCGGCCGCAGCAGCGCGGTCGTGCGCCGGACGGTCGTGCGCCAGATCCTGTGCCAGCTTGATCGCTGCCGCCATATCCGGCACACGCCGCGCTGCGCCAGCCGCCTCGGCCAGCTCGGCAGCCTGCTGAAAATTAAAGGTGTGCGGCCCCATCACCAGCGGACAAGCGCAGGCAGCGGCTTCAATCAGGTTTTGTCCGCCC
>JANOLL010000384.1:0-3655 GCA_031419775.1 Polaromonas sp.
GGTCGACCAGACCTTTTCCACGCGTACCGGTCAGCGTCTGGAAATTGTGCCGATGGCTGACCCGCTGGCGTTGCGGCCGCGCGATAGCCTGCCGCTGCAAGTGTGGTTTGACGATAAACCACTTGCCGGAGCACTGCTCAAGGCCTGGCACAAGCAAGCTGGCCAGACCCTGATCCTTCGCGCAGTCACCACAAGCGAGGGCAAAGCCACTTTCAACCTGCCATACGCCGGCGCCTGGATGCTCAGCGTGGTGCACATGGTGCCCGTTACCGGCATCAAGGATGTCGACTGGGACAGCCTGTGGGGCAACCTGACCTTTCATCTGCCAGACGCCAGCGCCGCGCCGTAAAGGCGCAGCCGTGGCGGACTCGCTTTTGTCCTGTCAACCCGCGGGCAAGAAAATTTTCAGGCGGCGGCTTCCAGTCCATTGCTGAAGTGCTCGCGCATGCGTTGGGCTGCTGCCTGAGCGTCGCGTGCAGCCAGAGCCTGCATGATGGCGCGATGCTCGGTCAGAGACTCTTCGATTCGCCCGCTTTTGAGCAGCGAGTTGTGGCGGTTGAGCTTCATGACCTTGCGCAGGTCGGCCACCATCTGGTCGCGCCATCGGTTATTGGCCACCGCCAACAGGTGCATGTGGAACGCTTCATTGATTTCAAAAAAGCGCTCGCGATTTTTCACGGCTTTTTCAAGATCATTGTGCAGACCTTGTAATTCCTTGAGTTGAGCCGGCGTGGCCTGAGCCGCCACCACACCCGCAGCATCGGCCTCCAGCAGACCGAGCAGGTGATAAACGTCCGTCAGGTCTTTTTCATTGACTTCGGTCACGTAGGCACCGCGTCGGACTTTCATGGTGACCAGTCCCTCGGTGGCCAATACCTTCAGGGCTTCACGCAGGGGTGTGCGGCTGATACCGTATTCTTTGGCGAGCTTGAGTTCGTCAATCCAGTTGCCGGGTGCCAGTTCCCGGTTGAAAATGCGCTGTCTCAGCCGCTCGGCAACCTCTTCATAGAGGGGACCTTGCTTCAGGTTCTGGGGCAAAAAGGATGCGTTCATTGCACCGCAAGTCTACTCGAAATTGAATTTTAAATTCATAATTACAAATGTTAAGATCGACGCTATGAGTACTTCCTTCAAACCCTCCAGCCTGTCCGATTGGCAAAAAGCCGCTGCAAAATCTGCTCCGGGCGGCGAGGTGGACGCTCTCAACTGGCAAACGCCAGACGGCTTCATCGTCAAGCCGCTATATACGGCCGAAGATACCCGGGATCTTCCCCACACCAACACCTTGCCGGGCTTTGAGCCCTTCATTCGCGGCCCGCAGGCCACGATGTACGCGGTGCGGCCGTGGACGATTCGCCAGTACGCCGGATTTTCGACGGCAGAAGAATCCAATGCTTTTTATCGCAAGGCGTTGGCCGCTGGCGGGCAGGGCGTGTCGGTCGCGTTTGATCTGGCCACGCACCGCGGTTATGACAGCGACCATCCGCGGGTGACCGGAGATGTCGGCAAGGCCGGCGTGGCGATTGATTCGGTCGAGGACATGAAGATTCTGTTTGACCAGATTCCGCTGGATAAAGTCAGCGTCAGCATGACCATGAACGGCGCCGTGCTGCCAGTGCTGGCCGGTTATGTGGTGGCGGCAGAAGAGCAAGGCGTGTCGCAGGAGCAATTGAGCGGAACCATCCAGAACGACATCCTCAAGGAGTTCATGGTCCGCAACACCTACATTTACCCGCCAGCGCCCAGCATACGCATCATCGGCGACATCATCGAGTACACGGCTCAGCACATGCCCAAGTTCAACTCGATTTCGATCTCGGGTTACCACATGCAGGAGGCCGGCGCCAACCAGGCGCTGGAACTGGCCTTCACTTTGGCCGATGGCAAGGAGTATGTCAAAACCGCACTCGGAAAGGGGCTCGACGTGGACGGCTTTGCCGGGCGCCTGAGCTTTTTCTGGGCCATCGGCATGAACTTTTATCTTGAGGTGGCCAAGATGCGCGCGGCGCGCCTGCTGTGGTGCCGCATCATGAAGGGCTTCAACGCCAAATCGCCCAAGAGCCTGATGCTGCGCACGCACTGCCAGACCAGTGGCTGGAGCCTGACCGAACAGGACCCCTACAACAACATTGTTCGCACCACGGTGGAGGCCATGGCGGCGGTGTTTGGTGGCACCCAAAGCCTGCACACCAATTCGTTTGATGAAGCCATCGCACTGCCGACCGAATTCTCATCGCGCATTGCGCGCAACACCCAGCTCATTATTCAGGAAGAAACACACATCACTAGCGTGGTGGATCCCTGGGCCGGCAGCTACATGATGGAGAAGCTGACGCAGGACATGGCGGACGCCGCGTGGGCCATCATTGAAGAAGTGGAAGCCCTGGGCGGCATGACCAAGGCCGTAGACAGCGGCTGGGCCAAACTCAAGATTGAAGCCGCAGCGGCTGAAAAACAGGCCCGTATTGACAGCGGCAAAGACGTGATTGTCGGCGTCAACAAGTACAAGCTCAAAACCGAAGACGCCATTGAAACGCGTGACATCGACAACGTGGCGGTGCGTGACGGCCAGATCGCACGTCTGAAAGTTATCAAGGCAAAACGCGATCCAGACCAGGTGGAAATTGCGCTGGCTGCTATCACTTCTGCAGCAAACAACCAATCAGGAAACCTGCTTGAGCTGTCGATTCAGGCCATGCGGGCGCGCGCGACAGTGGGCGAGGTGAGCGATGCGCTGGAAAGCGTTTACGGACGCCACCGCGCCGATACGCAAAAGGTCACGGGTGTGTATGCAGCTGCCTACGACTCGGCTGAGGGCTGGGAAACCCTCAAGACTGAAATCAATGCCTTCGCAGAGGCCGAAGGTCGGCGGCCGCGCGTGATGATCTCCAAACTCGGCCAGGACGGCCATGACCGTGGTGCCAAGGTCGTCGCCACCGCGTTTGCCGACCTGGGATTCGATGTGGACATGGGCCCGCTGTTTCAGACGCCTGAAGAATGCGCGCGCCAGGCGATTGAAAACGACGTGCATGCAGTGGGCGTCTCGACCCTCGCTGCCGGCCACAAGACACTGGTGCCGGCCATCATCGACGAGCTCAAAAAGCAGGGCGCTGACGACATCATCGTGTTCGTCGGTGGCGTGATTCCCCGGCAAGACTACGAGATGCTGTACGAGGCAGGCGTCAAAGGCATTTACGGGCCGGGAACGCCGATTCCGGCCAGTGCCAAGGATGTGCTGGAGCAGATTCGGGCAGCATTGAAGTGAGTTCCTCTAATGTTTCCAAACCCAAGATCCGACAGTCAGAGTTCGTTCGTTGGTTTGGCCCCTTGTTGCAGGCGCTGCGCGACTTGGGCGGTTCGGCCTCACCACGTGAAGCGCTAGATCGCATCGCTGTCATTGAAAAAGTCCCTGAAAACCTCAGAAACGAGATTCTCAAGTCTGGACAAGAACGTTTCTACAACCAGGTTCATTGGGCGCGACAGTATTTGGTCTGGGAAGGTCTAATCGAATCTGGAAAACGCGGTGTATGGTCGCTGACCCAAAATGGAAAAAATGTTGTCCTGTCGACGGAGCAGTCACAGGAGATATTTCTACGACAGGTACAGCGGCAAGCGAGATTGCGCAAACCAAGTACCGAGGCAGGCGCGCTTTCAG
>JANOLL010000385.1:0-4640 GCA_031419775.1 Polaromonas sp.
GATGGAACCGAAGAATTCGTCTTCGTCGCTGGCGGCTTGCTTGAAGTCCAACCGCATTGCGTAACGGTGCTCAGCGACACCGCCATTCGCGGGAAGGATCTTGACGAAGCCAAGGCCACAGCTGCCAAGGCAGCGGCAGAAGAAGCGCTAAAAAACGCCAAGAACGATATCGACATTGCCATGGCTCAATCCGAACTGGCCGTAATGGCGGCTCAGATAGCTGCGCTGCGAAAATACCGTCAGAAAAAATAGCGCCCCGCTGTCGGCCCGATCCGCTGTGCCGATGCCATCAAAAGCCCCTTCGATTTCGTTGGGGCTTTTCTGTTTTCAGGGTTGATGCCATCGCCTTATAGAATCGGGCGATGATTTCATTCAGCTCCTTTCGGCCTTTCCGGGACGCCAACCAGGAAACAGCTGCCCAATTGCTGATGACGCCCACTGCGTTGGCAGATTTGACCGCAGCCGATGCCCGTGCGGTCGCTGGGCTCATGGTGTATCGCCGCATCAATTCGGGAACGGTCTTCATCAAGGAAGGCGAGGTCACCCATACCGACTTCATGATGCTGATACTGGAGGGCGAGGTATCGGTTGAAAGCGAGTTCGCATCTGCCGACGGCACGCTGGTCATGTTCGTCTTGGGTTCGGGAAACCTGATTGGCGAGATGGGCCTGCTCGATGGGGCGCCCAGGTCGGCCAGCTGCACGGCGAGCACGGATCTGGCGGTCGCGGTGATCACTCGCGATGTTCTGCTCAAGCTGATCCAGCGCAAGCCGTCCATTGCAGCCCGCTTGCTGCTCGCGATTTCCAAGCGGATGGCTGATCGGCTGCGAGAAGCTAACCGAAAAATCAAAACTATGGGTGGTCTGAATCGGGCACTGCAACTCGAGCTGGATTCGGCCCACAGGGCCAACGACACGCTGGTTCGAATGGGTGTTCGCCAGTCCGCTGTTCGGGCTTGACCGAGGCCCTGCCGGTCACCCGATGAACGGCTCGTCGGGCAGCTCGTTGCCATGGCCCAAGGCGTTTAAAGCGGACGTGGCTGGAAAATGACGGATCAGCAGCTCTGAAACTTCATGCAGCGCGTCGGTCAAGCCTTCTTCAAAACGGCGCTGGGCGAAGGTTGAGCCCATCTGGGTCACGATGGCCTGCCATTGCGCATCGGTTACGTGCAGCGACACGCCCCTGTCGGCCACAATCTCAATCGCGTGCTCAGCCAGCAACAAATAAATCAGCACGCCGCTGTTTCGTTCTGTGTCCCACACGCGCAACTTGCTGAACTGCATCACCGCACGCTGGCGAGCCAAATGGCGCATGGATGTGGTCGGCCCCAGACGCCAGAGATAACTCATGGGCAGTGAAGCCTCCACGTAGATTCTGATCTGCCCCGAGTGCCGGGTCTCGCTCGACGCCACCTCCTGTGCCAGGCGTTGGAGCATGTCCAAAGGCAAAATGCGCCTGGCATCGGACGCGTCAAGCCACAGGTGCCTGACCATGCTGACCGCTTTGTCGACAATCATGCTCAGCCTGTTCATGCTTACCAGTCTCCCGAGGCGCCGCCGCCACCAAAGTCACCGCCGCCCCCGCTGCTGAAACCGCCGCCACCGCCCCCCGACCCTCCACCCCAGCCGCCGCCGAAGCCGCCAGATGAACTGCCCCATCCAGCATTGCCGCCGCTTCGGCCCAAACCACCCAACGCGCCAACGCTTGCAAAAAGTGCGAACAAAATGGCAATCACCCCCGCCACACCAGCCAGCACCAGGCTGCTGGTTAACACCCAGGCCAGCAGGCCGACTGCACCACCCGTGGCGACCGAGCCCAGCTTGCGGCCCAAAATACCAGAAAGCAATCTGACTCCTACCGGAACGATCAAAAACAAAAACAAGGCGATGGATGTCCAGTCAAAGCCGGGCATGCCACGTTCGCTACCCGCACCCGCTTTGGCTGAGGGCAGGGCAAGGTTCTCGCCTGAAATACGGGCCATCAACTGGTCTGTGGCTAGATTAAGGCCGCCGGCATAGTCACCCTGCCGAAAGCTGGGCGCAAGCGCTTTGTCGATGATCTGCCGGGCAACCAGGTCGGGCACCGCACCTTCCAGGGTTTTGGTGGTGGCGATTCTGACCTTGCGATCGTTTTTGGCAACCACCAGCAGCAAGCCATCGCCAATGTCTTTGCGGCCGATCTTCCAGGCGTCGCCGGCCCGCTGGGTATAATCGGCAATGTCTTCCGGCTGTGTGCTCGGCACCATCAGGATGACCAGTTGTGCGCCGCGGCTTTGCTCAAAACTCGTGAGCTTGGCCTCCAAAGACTGTCGCTGCGCGGCATCGAGCGTGCCAGTCAGATCCATCACGTGGGCGCTAAGCGCCGGCAAACCTTGCAGGTCCTGCGCCATCACCCGACCTGTCAACGCCAGACCCGAAAAAATAGATGCTATAAATAAAATAGCTACTAGTGCCCTATTTGATTGGGCTTTAGGCACTTTATGTCTCTATTTCTTTTCAAAGCTAACGGCAGGCGGAGCCGAGATCTGCGCTTCATTCTGCACCGTGAAATTGGGTTTGACGCTGTAATTGAAAACCATGGCCGTAAGATTATTGGGAAAACTTCGTGTCAGCACGTTGTAGGACTGGACGGCCTGGATGTAGCGGTTGCGCGCAACCGTGATCCGGTTTTCGGTGCCCTCCAGCTGCACCCGTAAATCCTGAAAGCCCTGGTTGGCCTTGAGGTTGGGGTATTTTTCAGTCACCACCAGCAGCCGCGATAAGGCTGAACTGAGTTCGCCCTGGGCGGCCTGAAATTTGCTAAATGCTGCCGGATCATTGAGCGTTTCTGGCGTTACCTGAATCGACGTTGCCTTGGCACGCGCTTCAACCACCCGGGTCAGGGTGTCTTGCTCAAATGCAGCTTCACCTTTCACGGTCGCCACAATGTTGGGGATCAGGTCAGCGCGCCGCTGGTACTGGTTGAGCACTTCAGCCCACGCAGACTTGGTCTGTTCGTCCAGTCGCTGGAAGTCGTTGTAACCGCATCCAGGCAGTAAGAAACTGGCGATGCTGAGAAAAATGAGACTTGAAAATCGGGAAATCATGAAACAGCCTCCTAGAGTCGAAGAACAACACTACCATAGTCGATGGTGAGCAGACTAGCATGCCCTGCCAGGCTCAGCCGTCGGACGTTGCCGCACACGTTGTGCCGCATCAGGCGGCCCTGGTGGACTACTATTCGTCTGAGATGCCAGTCGTATGCAATGCAAGCGCAGCCAGACCCCTATTTTGACCGCCCGCATGAGAAAACCTAAAGTTCCACCTGCCAGCGTTGGCAACGCCGACGACACCGAAGCGGCTTTTTACGAAGCACTTCAGAGTGGCGATATTGACAACCTCATGGCTTGCTGGGCCGATGAGGACGATATCGTTTGCGTTCACCCCGGCAGCGCGCGGCTGTTGGGCATTGGTGCCATTCGATCCTCGTTTGACGCCATGTTTGCCAATGGCAGCATTCAGGCCCGCCCCGAGAAAGTTCATAAACTGGAATCCATAGATGCCAGCGTGCATAGCGTGCTGGAGCGGATCGATGTGCTCACCGAAGAAGGTCCCCGCCATGCCTACGTGATCGCTACCAATGTTTACCAGCGAACCGTACAGGGCTGGCGTATGGTGGCCCACCATGCCAGTCCAGGCACGCCGCGTGAGATGCTGGAAGTCGCCGACGGCCCGCAAATCCTTCACTGACGACAATGTGACCATGCACTATTCGGCGCCGTGGTGGTTGCCTGGCGGTAACCTGCAAACCATTTGGGCTGCCTTGCGCGCCCAGCGTTTCATGGGCCCGCAGCCGGTGTTTCGCCGCGAGCGCTGGACCACCGCTGACCATGACTTTGTTGATGTGGACTTTGCCGCGCATGACAGTCCGGCAGGCGCGCCGCTGCTGGTGATTTTTCATGGTCTTGAGGGGTCTTCAGCCAGCCACTATGCGGAGGCGCTGGCAGACGTGGCACGGGTGAGGGGCTGGGCCTGTGCCGTGCCGCATTTTCGGGGTTGCTCAGGCGAACTCAACCATGCGCCGCGCGCCTACCATTCGGGTGATTTTGAAGAAATCGACTGGATCTTGCGGCGTTTCAGGACGATTCACCCGGGCCCCTTGTTGCCGGTGGGTATTTCACTGGGCGGCAACGCCCTGATGCGCTGGGCAGCTGAAATGGGTCATGCAGCTGCAGGCGTGGTGAGCGGCGTGGCCTGCGTCTCCTCGCCGCTCGACCTGGCGGCCAGCGGCTGGGCGATTGGCCGAGGTTTTAACCGGCTGGTCTACACCCGGATGTTTCTCAAAACCATGGTGCCCAAAGCCCTGCAGAAGCTCGACCAGCACCCCGGCCTGTACAGCCGGGAAGCGTTGCTGGCAGCGCGTGATTTGTACGAGTTTGACAATGTGGTCACGGCGCCTATTCATGGGTTTAAAAACACCGAAGACTACTGGGAGAAGGCCTCCGCCAAGCCTCATCTGCATCAAATCCGGGTGCCTGCGATGGCCCTCAATGCGCTCAATGATCCCTTCATTCCGGCCAGTAGCCTGCCGCAGGCCAAGGATGTCAGCGCCAGCTTGAGCCTGTGGCACACCGCGCAGGGCGGACATGTAGGCTTTCCGTC
>JANOLL010000386.1:0-22543 GCA_031419775.1 Polaromonas sp.
GTCAGATAAACCAACATGATGATCGCAATGCACTCCAGCGCACGGCCAGACTGGTTCAGCGAGGTGTTGGCGATCGACACCACTTCCGGGTAGCCGACTGCAACAGCTAAAGAAGAGTTTTTGGTCAGGTTTAGAAACTGGTTGGTCAGGGGCGGAATGATCAGCCGCAGCGCCTGCGGCAGCACGATCAGGCGCATGGCACGTGCCCGCGATAGGCCGATCGACGCACCAGCCTCGTGTTGGCCCCGGGGCACTGATGCAATGCCGGCCCGGACGACCTCAGCGATAAAAGCGGCGGTGTACAGCGACAGCCCCAGCAACACAGCCAGATACTCGGGGCTCAACATGCCGCCGCCTTCCACTTGCAGATCGCCCAGTACGGGATACGCCACCTGCAGTTGTCCTCCTGTCCAATCCAAGGAAGGAAAAGCCAGCCCGCTTTTACCGAGGAAGAATAAATTGCCGAGCATGAGCGGCTCGTTTGGGGGAGGTAGGTATTCGATGAACAGCAGGTAGCACATCAGCAGCTGTAGCAAAAGCGGAATATTGCGAAACAACTCCACATAGCCGTAACTGAGCCCCCGCAGCAGTGCATTGCGGGAAAAGCGTGCAATACCCAGCAGCGTGCCCAGAACGGTAGCCAGCATGCAGGCCGCTACGGCCACGCGCAAGGTATTGACCAAGCCGACCAAAAAAGCTTTCCAGTAGGGGCTGGTGGAGTCGTAATTCAGCCAGCCCTCTCCGATGTCAAAACCGGCCGGTTGGAGCAGAAAATCGAAACCGCTGCGAATTCCCCGCAGCCGCATGTTGTCCAGGGTGATACTGATCAGCGCCCAGGTCAGCAGCGTAATCATCAGTACCGCCAGAGCCTGGTAGACCCAGGCCCGGATGCGCGGGCTTCGCCACGACAGCTTATGGCGCGTGACGGCGGGCGCGCGGCGCGGCGCAATCAGCTGGCTCATTGGCCCGCCTGCAGCGCCAGCGCTTGCATCACCGCACCGGAGGCGCGTAGATCAAGCCGCCCTTGGACCACAGGTTGTTGCTCCCGCGTGGCAGTCCCAAAGGGCTTTTAGGACCGACGTTGCGCTCAAAAATTTCACCGTAATTTCCAGTGGCCTTGAGGGCACGTACCATCCAGTCCTTGTCCAGTCCGAGCAGCTTGCCGGTGTCTTCAGTGGTGCCGAGCAATCGACCGACAGCTGGGTCCTTGGTGTCACGCTGCAAGGCCTCGACATTGGCTTTGGTAATGCCGTACTCTTCCGCTTCAATCAGGCCAAACACCACCCATCTGGCGACTGCAAAAAACTCGTCATCGCCGCGGCGCACGGCCGGGCTGAGCGGTTCCTTGGAAATCAGTTCTGGAAGAATCAGGTGCTCGGCCGGGTTTTTGGCTTCCTTGTTGCGAATCGAGGCCAGCCCGGAAGCATCGGTGGTGTAGGCCTGGCAACGACCGGCAAAGTACGCCGCATTGGCCGCATCAAATTTTTCGAATACCACAGGCTTGATCGCCAGGCCGTTTGCGCGGGAAAACTCAGACAGGTTCTTTTCGGTGGTGGTACCGGACTGCACACAGACGGTGGCATTTTTAAGCTGTTTGGCGCTCTTGACCTTACTTTTGGCGGGCACCATGAAGGCTTGTCCGTCGTAGTAGGTTGCACCGGTGAAACTCAAACCCAGGGAAGCGTCGCGGGTCAGGGTCCAACTGGTGTTGCGCGACAAAATATCGACTTCGCCCGATTGGAGGGCGGCAAAACGCTGCTGAGCAACCAGCGGCACCCATTTCACCTTGTTGGCATCGCCCAGTAGGCTGGCGGCGATGGCGCGGCAGATGTCCACGTCAAGGCCAGACCACTGGCCGCTGCTGTCGGCCTGGGAAAAGCCTGCCACGCCGCTGCTGACGCCGCACACCAGTTGACCTCGCGCCTTGATGGCATCCAAAGTTTTGCCCGCATGGACCGGGGCCGCAATGGTTGCGAGACTGAACAGGACGGCAGATGCCAGCCGATTGATTTTCAGGAGGTGAAGCATGTTTCAATGGTAAACCTAGTCGCCCATCACGATGCCCTCACGACGAGGGTCGGCACCACCAAAATAGCCATTGGGGGTTCGCTCAATGCCTTGTAGACCGCTGGTCATGGGCTGCTCCCGCACGTCGTGACCGCGGGCGCGCAGGGCGTTGACAGTGCTTATTGGAAAGCGTTTTTCTTCCAGTAGCGTCGGGCCGTTGAGCGAGCCGAAGTTCGGCAGACTGATGCTCTGCTGGACCGTCATACCCCAATGGAGTGTCGCGTACAGGGTTTTGGTGGTGTAGTGAATGATCACCGCACCACCTGGGCTGCCAGTGGTCATGAGGAGTTTGCCAGTGGCCTGGTCGAACACCAGCGTCGGCGCCATCGACGAACGTGGGCGCTTGCCGCCTTGCACCCGGTTGGCAACCGGTTTACCCGCTAAATCAAACGGTGCAAAGCTGAAGTCCGTGAGTTGGTTGTTCAAAAGAAAACCGCCTGCCAGCCCCTTACCCCGGTTGACCATGATGCGCGAACCCCACGCGTCTTGTATGGAGGTCGTCATGGCAACTGCGTGACCATAGGCGTCTACTACCGATATATGCGACGTGCCGTATTCAAGCTGTTCGGCCATTGGCGCGTAGCCCGACACCAGTCCGCCGGGTTGACCGGGCTGGGCAGACCGCATGCTTTGTGCGCCTATGCGCTCTGTACGATCCGCCAGGTAAGCCGGCTCCAGCAGGCTCATCCAGTTGCCAGCCGGCGCAGCCGCAAAATCCGGGTCGGCCAGGTATTGGGCCCGGTCGGCGTAGGCCAGACGGGAGGCCTCGGTGTACAGGTGTAGCCATTCGGCGCCCGGCAGGTCCCTGGCCGGTGCCAAGCTGGCCGCGCGGGTATTTTTCATAATACCCAGAATCTGGCCAATCGCGATGGCACCCGAGCTGGGTGGTGGCATACCGCAAATCCGCACGTCTTTGCTGGCGGCCTGATAGACATAGCAGAGCGGTACTCGTTTTTTGGCCTCATAGGTGGCGAGGTCGACCAAGCTGAGCTGGCCTGGATTGGTCGGGTGTTTTTGAACCGCGTTGACGATCGACTGCGCCAACTCGCCTTCATGTACGGCGCGCGATCCCTCCGCTGCGACGCGCCTGAGCACGGCCGCCAACTCCGGGTTTTTGAGCCGGTAGCCGACCGGCCAGGGCCGGCCGTCGCTATCGTAGAAGTGAGCCCGAGCGACCGGATCTTTTCTCAGGTGGACTTCAGGCGTCAGCAGGGTGTGGAGCCGGACGCTGACAGCAAAACCATTTTCGGCCAGAGCGATGGCGGGTTCGAACAGTTGCGCCCAGCTCAGCCTTCCGTGCTGGCGGTGTGCCATCTCCAGCATGCGCAGGACACCCGGGGTGCCCACGGCGCGGCCACCGATAGCGGCCTCATAGAAAGTCAGAGGTTGGCCATTACCGGCCAGCAATAGTCCGGAATCAACCCCAGCCGGTGCGGTTTCGCGCCCATCGAAGGCTTCTACTTCGAGCCCGTTGAAGTGCAGCAAAAAAGCTCCACCCGCGATGCCGCTGGACTGCGGCTCCACCAGCGCCAGGACCATCTGCACGGCAATGGCTGCGTCAAGCGCCGAGCCGCCTGCTTTCAGAATCTTGTAGCCAGCCTCGGTTGCCAGCGGATTGGCTGCTGCCACAGCAAACCGAGTCGTGGCCCAGCCCGGTTTTTCGGTATAAACCGAGGCCGCCTCTGGCTGATCCGGGACGGCGCCGCCAGCTGGGGCACGCAGCAAGCTGGCGCTGGAGCAGCCCGCCAGCAAGGCCACCCACACGGCAAGTGAGTTCAATTGGCGCTTCATGCGATCCCTAGTGGCTGGAGCGTGTGACCAGCTGATATGTTCGGCCCCCCTCAGGAAACCCAGTACAGCGCTTGGTCAAATGCTGCGTCTTTTCAATCTTTTGGTGCTCTAGCCCAATAGATTAGCGGAGTTGTAGCTATATAAAATATAGCATTTAGCGGGTCGGCCAGACAGCGCTATCGGGGCGCCAGTCGAATGGCGCCGTCCAGGCGGATCACCTCGCCATTGAGCATGTCGTTTTCAAAGATGTGCTGTGCCAATTTGGCGTAATCCTGCGGTGTGCCCAGGCGGCTGGGGAAGGGTACCGATGCGGCCAGCGAGTCCTGCACTTCCTGTGGCATCCCGAACATCATGGGGGTACCGAAAATGCCCGGGGCAATGGTCATGTTTCGGATGCCGTTGCGCGCCAGGTCGCGGGCAATCGGCAGCGTCATGCCGACAATGCCGCCTTTTGATGCACTGTAGGCCGCCTGACCGATCTGGCCGTCATAGGCGGCGACAGAAGCCGTGGAAATCATTACGCCGCGTTCCCCGGTGGACTCGGGTTCGTTCTTGCACATGGCGTCGGCAGCCAGGCGGATCATGTTGAAGCTGCCAACCAGATTGACCATGATGGTTTTGTTGAACGTGCCCAAAGCGTGTGCGCCGTTTTTACCCACTGTTTTCTCGGCCGGAGCAATGCCCGCACAGTTCACCAGGCCCATCAGTTTGCCCATAGCCACCGCCTTGGCTACCACGGCTTTTCCATCGGCTTCCTGGGTGACGTCACACGCCACGAACGCACCGCCAATTTCCTTCGCGATGGTTTGACCTTTTTCAAGCTGCATGTCGGCAATCACAACCTGGCCACCCCGGGCAGCGAGCATGCGCGCCGTGCCTTCACCCAAGCCAGAGGCGCCGCCTGTGACGATAAATACTTTGCCTGCGATATCCATAGTCGTCTTTCTTGCGTAAAGCGAGGTTGCGGGTGAAAGAAATTATGACTGATAAAAAAGACCGGCCATCCTCCGACGACCGGGCTTGTGCTGTGAATCTGCAGCTTACTTGTAGCCGATACGGTCCAGCATTTGCTGGACCTTGAACTGGTTACGGCCGACGGCGTTGATAGGAATTGTTTCAGATTTGAAGCTGTCGCTGGCCGATCCCGTCATCTCGATGAGTGCAGGATTAGTCACTTTCAAAGCGGTTACCGCGGGCCATTCATTGTTGCCATTGGCAAAATAATCCTGGGCAGCTGGGCTGGCAAGGTATTCCATGAATTTCACGGCGTTCGCTGAATTTTTGGCGTTTTTGGCCACTGCAGCGCCGGCTATGTTCACATGGGTTCCCCAACTGTCCTGATTGGGAAAAACAACGCCCACACGACTCACCACGTTTTTGTCTTCCGGGGCGCTCGAGCGCATGAGGCGCGCCAGGTAATAGGTGTTGGTCAGCGCCACGCCGCATTCGCCACTGGCTACCGCCTTGATCTGGTCACTGTCACCACCTTTAGGGTCGCGCGCCATGTTCGCGACCAGCCCTTTTAGCCAGGCTTCCCCTCTGGCTGCGCCCAGATGTTCTGTGACAGCACCGAAGAGCGACAGGTTGTAAGGGTGGGAGCCTGATCGTGTGCAGAGTAAGCCTTTGTTTTTCGGATCAGCCAGCTCTTCATAGCTGTCGATATCGGTCTTTTTCACCTTGAGTTTGTCGTAAACAACGACTCTGGCCCGGGTGGAAAAACCGAACCAGGTGGTGCCCTCTTCGCTTGGCGCAGCCCGCAACCTAGCGGGAATCGCGGCCTCGAGCGCTTTCGATTTGATGGGCTTAAACAAACCGTCAATGTCGCCTTTCCACAGCCTGGCCGCATCGACCAGCAAAATCACATCCGCTGGGGAGGCTGCGCCTTCGGCTTTCAGGCGGGCCAGGATGCCGGCATCGTCTGCGTCTACGCGGTTGACCTTGATACCCGTGATTTTGGTGAAATTGCTGTAGAGCGCTTCATCTGTCTGGTAGTGCCGCGCAGAATAAAGGTTGACCACTTGGTCTTGGGCTGCAGCAGGGCCCGCTACGCCAAACAGCATGACTGCTGGCCCATAAGTCAGGACGCGGCCGACCCACAAAAAAGCTTTTTTAAACATGGCAATCAAAGTTTTGTGAATTGAAAACCTTATTCTAATACAAACACGAATGGTTCTCATTAAGTTTTTTAAAGAAACCCAGACGAAAAAAAGCCCAACCTTTCGATTGGGCTTTAACGGATCCGTGAAATGAATTTCGTGAGGGACCCGAGGAGACAACTGGTAGCGGCGGATGCCTAAGGGCACCTTCTCGCTGGCAGTAGTCTTGATGAATTAACGCTTTTTAGCGACAGTCTTGCTGGCGTTTACAGCGGTGGCTGTAACGGTGTTGAAGTTAGCCTCAGCCATGTCGCTGGCTTGCTTGACAGCCTTTTGCATCGATTCGAAGGCGTTGTTGGCAGCAGCGACAGCGCTTTTCATAACAGCGACAGCGGTCTCGGAACCGGCTGGTGCGTTTTTGGATGCGCTATCGACCAGGCCCATGACTTTTTTCTGGGCTTCGGCAGATTGGGCTTCGAAGGTTTTGCCGATGTCAGCGCCGGCAGCGGTGGCGATGTCATACAGGTGACGGCTGTAAGCAGCAGTCTTTTCAGCCAGGGGCTGAACCATGCCGGCTTGCAGAGCCAACAGTTCTTGTGCGTCTTTCACGCCCATCACAGCTTGTGCGTGGTTGGCGGTTTCAGCCAAGGCGGCTTTGGTAGCCTGGACGTTCAGTTCGACCAGTTTCTCGACGCCTTCAAAGGCTTTGTGGGTCAGACCAAACAGGGTTTCGATGTTGGCTTTGTGGGAGGCCATGATTTGTTCAGCAGTCAGCATAATTAATCTCCAAGAGGTTTATTAAAAAAAAGGTAAGGAAAATCTGTTGCTTTGCGTTAATTTGCTGCACTGCAACATGACCTGAAGTATATGCAAAGCGTAGAGGATTGCAAGTACTTTTTGTTGCGCTGCACCATTTTAGACGCGAAGCCCTAGTTTGAGGGCTTTTTTCATCTGCAGGTCACAATTGCCCGGTTCAACTTTCCTGGCTAATCTTGAAAGCTTTCTACGCCGACAATTTTGTATTGCCCTTGCCGCCAGGCCATCGATTCCCAATGGCCAAGTACAGGTTGCTGCGGGACAGAGTGGTGCGGGAGCTTCCAGCCGTGCAAATGTTGCAGGCGCCGGCTGCCAGCGATGGTGAACTGGCGCTGGCGCATACGCCGGATTACATCGATGCCATCTGCCATGGCACGCTCGCGGCAGCCGCGCAGCGTGAAATCGGCTTTCCATGGAGCCCTGGGATGGCCGAACGGGCACGCCGCTCCGCCGGGGCCACCATAGCCGCTTCACGCCTGGCGCTCGGACTGATGGCGGGAACCCGACCAGAAGGTGTTGCTGCCAATCTCGCTGGCGGCACGCACCATGCCTTTGCCGACAGAGGTGGCGGCTTCTGTGTTTTCAATGACGCGGCAGTAGCGGCTCGACTGATGCAAGCCGAGTACGCCCGCAGCTACCGGAACGAGCGCAGACCTCTGAAGGTGGCGGTGATTGACCTCGACGTTCACCAAGGCAACGGTACCGCAAGTATCTTTTGTCGCGACGACAGTGTTTTCACCTTGTCGATTCATGGCGAGAAGAACTTTCCGTTTCGCAAGGAAGCCAGTGACCTCGATGTGGAACTGGCTGACGGTTGTACCGATGTTCCCTATTTGCAGGCCCTGGAACACGCGCTCGACGAGCTGGACCGGCGCTTTGATGCCGGGCTGGTGCTGTTTCTGGCTGGTGCTGACGCCCATGAAGGCGATCGCCTTGGTCGCCTGGCTTTGAGCTTCGATGGTCTTGAAGCCCGCGACCGCCGGGTTTTTGACTGGGCCTGGCAACGCCGTATTCCTCTGGCGTTCTCTATGGCCGGCGGCTACGGTGTCGACTTGGCAGAAACCGTGCAGGTACAGCTCAACACCTACCGGGTAGCGCTTGAGTACTGGCAGCGGTGGCAAAATCACGCCCGATGACTTCCCTCCCAAGGCCGCAGGCCGAGCCCCGCAGCGCATACAAGGTTTTTCGTGAGCTGGGCACCCGCTGGTCCGACAACGACATGTACGGCCACGTTAACAACGTGGTGTACTACGGCTGGTTCGACACGGTGGTCAACGGCCTGTTGATAGAAAGCGGCGCTTTGGATGTTCACGCAGGCAGTGTGATTGGTCTGGTGGTCGAAACCCAATGTAATTACTTTGCCCCACTGGCCTTTCCGGACCCTGTGGTGGTGGGCATTCGAATCGCCAGCATCGGATCGTCCAGCGTGCGCTATGAACTCGGGCTGTTCCCTGGCCATCCGGACCAGCCCTGCGCAGCCAGGGGCCATTTCGTTCATGTTTATGTTGACCGGGTCACGCGAAAACCCGTGCCACTGCCTTCGTCGCTGATTTCTACTCTGGAGACTCTGAAGTGACTGTGACTTCTTCCGACCAAACCGCCCACGCGGTTGACTGGGCTATTGAAAGCCGTCAATCCATCCGCCAGTTCCTGCCACAAGCTGTACCCATGGACAGCATTGCGCACCTGCTCGAGGTGGCGAGCCGGGCGCCTTCCGGCACCAACACGCAGCCGTGGAAAGTGTACGTGCTGCAGGGCCAAAGCCGTGACTCGCTGGTGGCCAAAGTGTGTGCGGTGCATGACGCTCTGCGTGCCGACCCAAGTCTGGCTTGTGAGTACCGGGAGGAATACGACTACTACCCTGAAAAATGGGTTTCACCCTATATTGACCGCAGGCGTGAAAACGGCTGGGGTCTGTATGGCCTCATGGGTATCGGCAAAGCCGACAAGGACATGATGCATGCTCAGCACCAGTGCAACTTCCGTTTTTTTGATGCCCCGGTCGGCCTGATGTTCACGCTGGATCGGGTCATGGGCCGTGGCTCCTTGGTGGACTACGGCATGTTCTTGCAAAGCCTGATGGTCGCTGCGCGTGGCCATGGTCTGCACACCTGCCCGCAGGCAGCCTGGAACGGCTTCGCCAAAATCATCTTGCCGCACATCGGCGCCGGGCCTGATGAAATGCTGGTCTGCGGCATGTCACTAGGCTATGCAGACGACACCGCGCGGGTCAACACCTTTCGCACTCCTCGCGTACCCGCAAGTGAGTTCACGACCTGGCTTGACTGATGGCCGGCTCTGTACCGCTCATCTGGCCCTGATCTGATGACCTTTTCGGTTACCCAACTGCTGGGCGGTTTGTCTTACGCCACCACGCTTTTTCTGATGGCGGCAGGCCTGACGCTGATTTTCGGAGTAACGCGCATCGTCAATTTCGCGCATGGCAGTTTTTTCATGCTGGGGGCCCTGTTCACCGCCCATTGGGTCACGAACTGGTTCCCGGCCTGGGGCGAAAGTGCACCGCTATATCTACTTGCTATTTTATTAGGAGCAATAAGCGCAGGTATTACGGGGGCTATAGTTGAATTTCTTCTGTTAAGGCGAATGAGCGCTGCGCCCGAGCTGTACCAGCTGGTAGCCACCTTCGGCCTGACGCTGGCCATGCACGACGCGATGCAATGGGGCTTTGGACCGAGCGAAGTGTTTGCACCACGGTTTCCAGGGCTAAAAGGTGCTGTGCAGATAGGTGAAGATTTTTTTCCGGTCTACCATCTGGTCATGATTGCGCTCGGTCCGGCAGTCTGGCTGGGTCTGCATCTGCTGCTGAAGCACTCGCTGTTCGGGCGTCGCCTGCGTGCCGCCACCCAGGATCGACACATGCTGGCAGCCCTGGGTGTCAATCCCAAGCCCTTGATGCTCGGTGCAGTGGTGCTGGGTTGTGCGCTGGCGGGCCTGGGCGGTGCACTGCAATTGCCAAGCGAACCCGCACATCTGCAAATGGACATCAATGTCATTGTTGAAACCTTTGTTGTCGTGGTGACCGGTGGGCTGGGCAGCATTGGCGGGGCGTTTGCTGCTGCCTTGCTGATTGGTATGGTCCACGCCTTCGGTATCAGCGTATTTCCTCAGGCCACACTGGTCCTGGTGTTTCTGACCATGGCGGTGGTGCTGGTGTTCCGGCCGCAAGGATTATTCGGATCCGGCACCTCTGTTCTGGATGCGCCTCGCGAACCGGCGCAAAAATTCTCTGGTCTCAAGCTGGGCCTGGTACCCAGCCTGGCCATTGTTACGCTGGTACTGCTGGCGGCGAGCATGGCCTGGCTGGGCGGGCCCTATTGGCAAACGCTGGCCGCTGATGCCTTGATTGTGATGATTTTCGGTATCAGCCTGCAGGCCATGATGGCTTTGGGCGGTCTGGTCAGCTTTGGTCACGCGGCGTTTTTTGCGCTGGGGGCCTATGCCGCCGCACTGTCGCACAGCCTTTGGGGCGCGTCATTGCCTCTGGCGCTGGCGGCCGGTTGCGGTGCTGCACTGCTGGTCGCTGCGCTGTTTGGCGCTGCAGTCGTGCGCAGCGCTGGGGTGTATCTGGCCATGTTGTCGCTGGCCTTGGCGCAGGTCATCTGGGCCAGTGCCACGCAATGGGTGGAACTCACGGGCGGCGACAACGGCCTGATCGGACTCACCCTGGTTGACGAGGATGGCCGGGCGCTTTTTTACGCACTGCTGGTCGCGCTCGCGCTGGGATCGGTATTCGCGCTCCGATACCTTGGCTTGTCCGTCATGGGAGCAGCCTTGCAAGCTTTGCGCGATGCGCCCCTTCGGGCGGCAGCGTCGGGCCTGTCGATTGGCTGGCTCAAATACCGTATTTTTGTCGAAAGTGCGGTTCTGGCAGGACTGGCGGGTGGCCTGTTTGCGGCGCATAAAGGGGCGGTATTTCCGTCGGTCGCTGGCGTATCGACGTCGGTTGATGCCCTGTTGGTGGTGCTGTTAGGTGGCGTGCACCAGCTGTGGGGGGCGGTGGTCGGCAGTGCGGTGCTGAGTTACCTAGGTGCTGAGCTGGGGCGACAGGTGACCTATTGGCGCGGCTTGCTTGGCCTGCTGATCATGCTGGTCATGGTGGTGGCGCCCTCGGGCTTGCTGTCCCTGTTTCAGCGATTACCGGGCACAGGCCGGCGTGCGGTTTCGGTCACCCCTGGCTGATGTTGCAGGTTCAAAATCTTGTCAAGCATTTCGGCGGCATCCGGGCCGTCGATGACGTGAGCTTGACGGTCTCACCGGGTGAATGCGTGGCCCTGATTGGACCCAACGGGGCGGGCAAGTCGACCTGCTTTGCCTGCATTGCGGGGCAGTACCAGCCTACCAGCGGAACCCTGACCTGGCGTGGGCAACACTTGATCCCGCTGCTGCCCGCTGCGCGTTTGCGCCTGGGCATTGCCCGCACCTTTCAGGTTGCTCAAGTCTTTGAAGCGCTCAGCGTGCTACAAAATGTGCAGCTGTGCGTGCAGGCTGGAAGAGGGCTCAAGGCGATTTCTGCTTTCAAAGTGCTGGACCGACAGTCGCGTGAGTCGGCCTATGCGTTACTTGAAAAAACCGGCTTGGGCAGCCTGGCGGATCACAGTGCGCTGAGCTTGCCCTACGGCGCAAAAAAACGCCTGGAACTGGCGATGGCGCTGGCACCCCACCTCGCTGCAGCCAATGTGTCGGGATCCGGCATGACGGCCAAGGATAGGTCACGACTGCTTTTGCTGGACGAACCTGCTGCTGGCCTGGCGGGACCCGAGCGCGCGGAGTTGATGCATCTGGTTAAAAGTCTGGCCGCTCAAGGCATCGCGGTGCTCTACACCGAACACAACATGGACGCTGTGGCAGGCGTCGCGGACCGGGTGCTGGTGCTGATTGAAGGGCGACTGGTGGCGCAGGGCTCATTTGATGCCATCTCGCGTGACAGCACGGTTAGGCTGCGCTACCTGGGAACGCCTGCAGGGGAGCCAGGCCATGCTTGAAGTCGATCAACTCACTGCCTTTTACGGACCGGCGCAGGCGCTGTTTGGGGTGTCACTGCGGATCGATGCAGGTGAATTTGTCGTGCTGCAGGGGCTCAATGGTGCGGGCAAGTCCACCTTGCTCAAGGCACTGATGGGTTTGGAGGTGAGCACGCAGGGCCGAATCACCTACCATTCCCAGACTGGCGCGGTAAATCTTGCCGGCTGGGAAACCCACCGGCGAGCCCGGGCCGGACTGGGCTATGTCGCAGAAGACCGAAGGCTATTTACCGGGCTCACCGTGTTGGAAAATTTGAGGGTGGTGGCAAGGCCGCAGGCCGATGCACAGCTGGCCTGGGTGCTGGACCTGTTTCCGGCACTCAAGACCATGCTCCAGCGACCCGCCGCGCACATGAGCGGCGGCGAACAGCAAATGCTGGCGATTGCCCGTACGCTGATGACCCGACCCCGTTTGCTGCTGCTGGACGAGCCCTGCGAGGGCATTGCGCCGGTGCTGGTCGAGGCCATTCGTGATGCCTTGCTGACGCTCAAGCGTGACGGCATCACGCTGCTGGTGGCCGAGCAAAACCAGTTGTTGGCGGCCAGTGCCGACCGCTCAGTGCTGTTGGTTGCGGGTAAAGTCTGCGTTTGACCGAAAAACACCGTTGGTGTTTTTTATACCGTTTGATGTCCACTTTTGAGAGAAACACTGACATGACTACCAATCTGACCACCACGCCGTCTGGCTTGCAGTATGAAGACACCATTCTTGGCACCGGTGCCATCGCCAAAGCAGGTCAGCACGTCAAGGTGCATTACACCGGCTGGCTCTACAACGACGGGGTTCAGGGCGCCAAGTTTGATTCCAGCAAGGACCGTGGCCAGCCTTTTGAATTTGCGCTGGGTGCAGGACAGGTGATTCGCGGCTGGGACGAGGGCGTGCAGGGCATGTCGGTGGGCGGTACCCGCCGCCTGGTGATTCCAGCCGACCTGGGTTACGGCGCGCGCGGTGCTGGGGGTGTGATTCCGCCCAACGCGACTTTGCTGTTTGAAGTGGATTTTCTGGGTACCTGAATTGCAGATCGATCCATCGCGCATCGGTCATCGGGCTGATCACCAACTTCCCCCCACGGCCCTGAAGTTTTCCTCATGATCATCACCAGCCTGCTCGATACCGATCTGTACAAGTTCACCATGATGCAGGTGGTGTTGCATCAGTTTCCGGGTGCCGAGGTGGAGTACCGCTTCAAATGCCGCAACGCGGGTGCTCCAGGGATGGGCAAGCTGGCTCCTCATGTCGATGAGATCCGGCACGAAATTCTCGGCCTGTGCGATTTGCACTTCGAGGACGAAGAGCTGGCTTACCTCAAAGGCATGCGCTTCATCAAGAGCGACTTCATCGATTTTCTGGGTATTTTTCGGCTCAACGAAAAGTATGTCCACGTCAGCGCCTTGCCCTCAGGCGAAATCGAGGTGTCGATCAAGGGCCCGTGGCTGCACACCATCCTGTTTGAAATTCCGGTGCTCAGCATCATCAACGAGGTCTACTTTCGCAACAACCAGAAGCAGCCGGATTTCGCGCAGGGGCGGCTCAGGCTGGACACCAAAATTCGTGAGCTGCAGGCCGACGGGCTGCGCGAGCTGAAGATCGCGGACTACGGCACACGCCGCCGGTTTGGCAAGGTGTGGCACCAGGAGGTTCTGCGAACCTTGAGCAGCCGTCTGGGTACCGGGCCATCCGGCCAGTTTGCCGGCACCAGCAATGTACTGTTTGCCATGCAACAGGGATTGACGCCGCTGGGGACTATGGCGCATGAGTATTTGCAGGCTTGCCAGGCGCTGGGGCCCCGTCTGCGCGACAGCCAGGTCTTTGGCTTCGAGTCGTGGGCCAAAGAGTACCGCGGCGACCTGGGCATTGCGCTGTCAGATGTTTATGGCATGAGCGCGTTCCTGCGCGACTTTGACATGTACTTCTGCAAGCTCTTTGATGGCACCCGGCATGACAGCGGCGATCCTTTTCAGTGGGGCGAGCGCATGTTGGCGCACTATGGCAAGAACCGGGTTGATCCCCGAACCAAGACGCTGATCTTCAGCGATGGGCTCACCGTGCCACGTACCGTCGAGCTGTACCAGCAGTTCAGGGGGCGCTGCCAGCTGGCTTTTGGCATTGGCACCAATCTGACTAACGATCTGGGCTATGAACCTTTGCAGATCGTGATCAAGATGATCCGCTGCAACGGCCAACCAGTAGCCAAGTTGTCCGACACGCCGTCCAAGAACATGTGCGATGACGAAAAATACCTCGCCTATTTGCGCCAGGTTTTCGAGATCGCCTGATGCCTGTTGTGCTGCCCGATCATTTGGCGGCCCGTTTGCCAGTGCGGATCATTGGTGGCTTTGTCATGGCTTTGTGCTGGTCAGGTCCGGCGGTGGCAGCGGAGGTAGATGGCAGCACGCTGTCGGGGCTGTGGGCGCTTCCTTTCGCCGGTATTTTGATGTCGATGGCTCTGATACCCATGCTGGCACCGGCGTTCTGGCATGCGCATTTCGGCAAAATCTCGGCAGCCTGGTCGCTGGTCTTTTTCCTGCCGTTCCTGATACTGTCTGGCCCGGCGATGGCCGGCGGTGCCCTGCTGCACGCGCTGCTGCTCGAATACTTTCCCTTCATGCTTTTGCTGCTTGCCCTGTACACGGTGGCCGGCGGCATTTTTATTCGAGCCCGGTGGCGCTGCAGCCCTGCGCGCAACACCGGCCTGTTGGCAATCGGTACCCTGTTTGCCAGCATCATGGGCACCACAGGAGCGTCGATGCTGATGATCCGACCGCTTCTCCGCGCCAATCACAGCAGGGTGTACAAAGTGCACTTGGTGGTGTTTTTTATTTTTCTGGTGTCGAATGTGGGTGGCGCCCTGACGCCTCTGGGCGACCCGCCCCTTTTTCTTGGTTTTTTAAAGGGAGTCGATTTTTTCTGGACGACTCGCCAACTTTTTACTGAAACGCTGTTCCTGGCGTGCAGCTTGCTGGTTATTTTTTACCTCATCGACAGCGCGATGTTCAGGAAAGAAGGCGATTTGCCGGTTACGCCTGAATCGGGTCATGCAGCCCATAGTCGGGGCGGGTGGGACGGCAATCTGAACGTCTGCTTGTTGGGGGTGGTGCTGGCGCTGGTGTTGCTCAGCGGCTTCTGGAAGTCAACAGTCTCATTAGATCTGGCTGGATACCAGGTCGCGCTGCCTGCCCTGGTGCGTGACATCGGGCTGCTGGGCGTAATACTGGTCTCAGTATGGCTGACGCCTGCGCAGGTGCACCGTGACAATGGTTTTTCATGGGGGCCGATGCGGGAAGTTGCCATACTTTTTGCAGGTATCTTTTTGACGCTTATTCCAGTTATCGCCATGCTTAAAGCCGGTCCAAACGGGCCGTTTGCGCCCATGCTCGCGGCGCTTGTCGGGCCAGATGGACAGCCGAATGTGCCCCTGTATTTTTGGGCCACTGGCTTGGTGACCTCTTTTCTCGACAACGCGCCGACCTACCTGGTTTTTTTCAATGCTGCGGGTGGCGACCCTCACGTGCTGATGACCACCTTGGCGCCCACCCTGGCCGCCATCTCGGCTGGAGCGGTGTTCATGGGCGCCAATTCTTACATTGGCAATGCGCCTAATTTGATGGTGAAGGCCGTGGCCGAAGAGCAGGGCGTGGTCATGCCCAGTTTCTTGGGCTACATGGCTTGGTCGGGTGCCATTTTGCTTCCCCTTTTCACCGTCATGACCTGGGTGTGGTTCAGCCCGAGCAGCTGAATCGGACCAATTCAATCAACATTCAGCCCGTTAATCAAGTCAAGCCATTCACTTAAACACGAAGAAAGGAAATCTTATGAGCAAACCCAAAATTTTGATCGCACGAGCAGTTTTTCCAGAAGTCATCGCCCGCCTGGAGCAGCACTTCGAGGTGGAAGCCAATCGCACAGACGAGGTCTGGTCCAAGGCAGAACTCTCCGCGCGCCTGCGCGACAAGCATGGGGTTTTCACAACCGGCGGCGACCGCATTGATGCGGAGGTGCTGGCTGCCTGTCCGCTGCTCAAAATCTGCGCCAACATGGCGGTTGGCTACAACAACTTTGACATTGATGCCATGAGCAAAGCGGGGGTGCTGGCTACCAATGCGCCCGATGTATTGACCGAGACCACCGCTGATTTCGCCTTTGCCCTTTTGATGGCGACGGCCCGCCGCGTGACCGAGAGCGAGCATTTTCTGCGCGCCGGAAAATGGAATAAATGGAGTTTCGACATGTTCGCCGGCTCCGATGTGCATGGCTCCACCCTGGGCATTCTGGGCATGGGCCGTATCGGTCAGGGCATTGCCAAACGCGGCGCATTGGGTTTTGGCATGAAGGTGGTCTATCACAATCGGTCGCGTCTGGATGCCGCGCTGGAAGCCGAGTGCAAGGCTACTTTGGTGAGCAAGGACGACCTGCTCGCCACCGCAGACCATGTGGTGCTGGCCCTGCCTTACTCAGCGGCGTCACACCACACCATTGGTGCGGCCGAGCTCGCTAAGATGAAGCCTACCGCGACGCTCATCAACATCGCACGCGGCGGTATTGTCGATGATGCGGCGCTCGCCGTCGCGCTGCGGGATAAGCGCATCGCTGCAGCGGGACTGGACGTGTTTGAAGGGGAGCCCAAGGTTCACCCTGATCTGCTAACCGTTCCCAATGTGGTGCTGACCCCTCATATTGCCAGCGCGACCATTCCAACCCGGCTGGCCATGGCCAATCTGGCGGCTGACAACCTGATTGCCTTTTTCAGTGGAAATAAGCCGCTAACCCCATTAAACGCCGAGGCGGTAGCTACAAAATAAGGAGCAACGGGGTTTTGAGGTAACCAAGGTATGGAATATTGGGTCTTGCTGACGGTGCTGGTGCTGCTGTGTGGCAACCTGTTGTTGGTGGCGTGGCTGGTCTGGCGCAAGCCCCCGGTCGATGACGCTGGCCGTGTCGAATTGATGGCCACCATCGGTTCAGGCCACGACCGGCTGGAGCGTGAGCTGCGCCGCGACATCAGCGAGAACGGTCGTGCCAGCCGGCAGGAACTTGCCACCACATTTGCCACCTTCCAGCAAACGCTTGTGCAGCAAAGCGGGGAGGCGATCCGAACCCAGAACACCCAGATCGATGCTTTTTCGCAGCAGCTCACCCTGTTGCAAAAAACCTTGTCCGACACCCTGACTACCCAACTCCAATCGGTCAGCGAGTCGAACGCGCGGCGCATGAGTGAAGTTCGCGAGACCCTTGAAAAGCAGTTAGCGCAGCTGCAGCAAACCAACTCGGCCAAGCTCGACGAGATGCGCAAGACCGTGGATGAAAAGTTGCAGACCACTCTGGAGACACGCCTGGGAGAGAGTTTCAAGCAAGTGGCCGATCGACTGGAACAGGTGCATAAAGGCCTAGGCGAGATGCAAACGCTGGCGCAGGGCGTGGGTGACCTCAAGCACTTGCTGACCAACGTGAAAACACGTGGCATTTTTGGTGAAGCGCAACTGTCGGCATTGCTGGAGCAGGTGTTCACGGTCGATCAATACGCGGCGCAGGTGGTGACGCGACCGGGCAGCAAAAACCCGGTCGATTTTGCTGTCAAATTGCCGGGTCGATCCGATTCCGGCACCCCCCTGTGGTTGCCGATCGACACTAAATTTCCGAGTGACGACTACGAACGGCTGCTCGATGCCCAGCAACGCGCTGACGCGCCCGGTGCCGACCTGGCCGGCAGGGCGCTGGAGTCGCGTATTCGCATGGAAGCCAAATCAATGTCTGAAAAATATATCGCGCCGCCGCACACCACGGATTTTGCGATTTTGTTTTTGCCTACAGAAGGTCTGTACGCCGAAGTGCTGCGTCGTCCTGGCTTGATGGAAAGCCTGCAGCGTGACCATCGCATCACGCTGGCCGGACCGACCACGCTGCTGGCCATGCTCAACTCCTTGCAAATGGGTTTCAGGACCCTGGCGCTTGAAAAGCGCTCCAGCGAGGTCTGGCAAGTGTTGGGCGCAGTCAAGACGGAGTTTGGCAAGTTTGGGGAGGTGCTGAGCAAGGTGAAAACGCAGACAGAAACCGTGCTCAAGTCGCTGGAGGGCGCCGAACAGCGCAGCCGTGTGATGGGCAAGGCGCTGCGTAATGTGGAGGCCTTGCCCGAGACCGATTCGGCGCGCCTGATTCCCCCTGATAAAGAACTGGAAGAGACTTGACGCCTGAGCTGGCGCGACTGATTCTTGCCCAGATCTGCCTGCATGCCTGCATGACGGGGCTCAGGATGGCGGCACCGCTGCTAGCCTTGAGTCAAGGCTACAGTCCGGCAGCCGTCGGTGTACTGCTGGCCCTGTTTGCCCTCACCCAGGTTTTTCTGGCGCTTCCAGCCGGACGTTATGCCGATCGGCATGGTTTACGGCGGCCCATCGCTTACAGCGTGCTGGCGGCAGTGGCCGGAGCCGGTGCTGCTGCGGCGTTTCCGGTGTTCCCGGTCTTGTGTTTGTCCGCCTTGCTAACTGGTGGCGCAAGCGGCGCGGCGGTGATCTCGCTGCAGCGCCATGTCGGACGGGCTGCCAGCGGTGGTCATCAACTTCGGCAGGTGTTCAGCTGGCTGTCCATTGGGCCGGCGGTCTCCAATTTTCTCGGACCACTTTCGGCCGGCTTGCTGATTGACCATGCCGGCCCGGTGCCTGCAAGCATGATGGGTTACCGCATGGCATTTGCGCTGATGGCGCTGTTGCCGCTGGCCAGCTGGCTGCTGGTACGGCCTACCCGGGAGCTGCCACCGCTCGAGGTTAAACATGCCAGCCAGCGGCCCGGGACCTGGGACTTGCTACGTGAGCCCATGTTTCGCAGATTGATGCTGGTGAACTGGTTTTTGGCATCGTGCTGGGACGTGCACACCTTTGTGGTCCCGGTACTGGGATTCGAGCGGGGTCTGAGCGCATCGGTGATTGGCTCGATCTTGGGTGCATTTGCGGTCGCTGCCACGCTGGTTCGGATGCTGCTGCCGCTGGTGGCAGCGCGGGTGAGCGAGTGGCGGGTGTTGGCCGCGGCGATGCTTAGCACGGCCTTTCTCTTCGCTGCCTACCCCCTGATGTCTTCGGCCTGGACAATGGGCCTGTGCTCCTTGTTGCTGGGTGTTGCCCTGGGAACGGTGCAACCCATGATCATGAGCCTGCTGCATCAGATCACGCCGGAAGCGCGCCATGGGGAGGCGCTGGGACTGCGACTCATGGCGATCAATGCTTCCAGTGTGGTCATGCCCATACTATTTGGTTCAGCCGGCGCAGTTATCGGTATCGCTGCCGTCTTTTGGCTGACCGGTCTGGCGGTGGGCCTGGGTTCCCGGGCGGCGTGGCTGCTCAAAGACAGCCTGGCGTCGCCGCATCGCTGAGAGTTAAGCGGCTGAGCTAGAGTTTGTAGAAAGTGCGAATCCGGTCCCAGGCAAGTTGCGGATCATCGACATATTCAAACAACTTGAGATCGTCCGGTGAAATGGTTCCTTCCTCGATCAGTACGTCAAAATCAATCAGTCGCTTCCAGTAGTCAGTACCGAAAAGAATAATTGGCACAGGCTTGGATTTGCCGGTTTGTACCAGGGTGATGACTTCAAACAATTCATCCAGCGTTCCAAAACCGCCCGGAAACGCGACCAATGCCTTGGCGCGCATCATGAAATGCATTTTTCTCAATGCAAAGTAGTGAAACTTGAAATTGAGTGACGGTGAGACGTAAGGATTGCCCGACTGCTCATGCGGCAAAACAATGTTGAGACCGACGGTCGGAACGCCCATCTCCTGCGCTCCCCGGTTGGCGGCTTCCATGATGCCGGGGCCGCCGCCGGTGCAGATGAACAGCTGCTCGCGCGGTGGCTTGTCCTTGCTGTGGGTTGCCACCATCCGCGCAAACAGACGGGCCTGCTCATAAAAGTAGGCGTTTCGAACATGGCGCTTGGCGACTGCCAGAGCATCGAGCGCCGCCTGCAAGTCTGATGCTTTCTGCTGGTCGCCTTCGTGCTCGACACTAATTTTGGCCAAATTGGACTCAGCCGCCGCCAGTGCCACACTGGCCTGCTCCGGCGCAGGAAAGCGGGCACTACCGAAAACTACAATGGTGTTTTCAATGCCTTGCTCCTGCTGTCCCAGGTCAGGTTTGAGCATTTCCAGCTGAAACCGAATGCCACGCGTTTCCCGCCGCAGTAAAAATTCCGGATCGGCAAAAGCCAGTCTGTAGGCATCACTTTCAAGTGGCGTGGCATCGCCGGCGTGGGCTTGCAACTCGGCCCATGCGTGGGCGAGTCGGCTGGCTGACAGGTCTTGAGTTTGGTCCATACGGAATTGTGAACCATCCCACACCCGCTTGTGATGGTCTGCTGCAGAGTCCTGTCGGCACAATAAAAAAAGGCTCCGAAAGGAGCCTGTTCTGGAAAGTTGACGGTGCGAAGCCGCCTGACCTGCCTTAGACCCGCTTGCGGTATTCGCCGGTCCGCGTGTCGATTTCCACCACATCACCCTGGGCCACAAAAATCGGCACGCCAATTTCAAAACCCGTGGCGATTTTGGCAGGCTTGAGAACCTTGCCCGAGGTGTCGCCCTTGACGGCGGGTTCGGTCCAGGTGATCTCACGGTTCACGCTGGTCGGCAGTTCGACCGAAATCGCCTTGCCTTCGTAAAACACCACTTCCAATTCCATACCGTCTTGCAGGTAGTTGAGCGAGTCGCCCATGTTTTCGGCTTCGACTTCGTACTGGTTGTATTCCGCATCCATGCAGATGTACATCGGGTCGGCAAAGTACGAATAGGTGCAGTCCTTCTTGTCCAGAATGACCTGGTCGATCTTGTCGTCAGCCTTGAACACGTTTTCAGTGCCGAAGCTGCCGATCAGGCTTTTAAGCTTCATGCGCACGGTGGCTGAATTGCGCCCACCCCGGCTGTATTCGGTCTTGAGCACCACCATCGGGTCTTTGCCATGCATGATCACGTTGCCGGCGCGTATTTCTTGAGCGATTTTCATAACAGTTCTTTAATGCAATGTTTTTGCAACATGTAAAAAGCAGGCCGGTCAACACCACAACTTCCGATGCGTGGTTTGCGGCGAAGGCGCAGGGCCTGCCTGACGGTAAAGTCAGGCAAATCCAGCAAAGCCTCTGATTTTAGCGGGTTTTATCTACAAAATCTAACAGGCGGCTGGTCAGGTCACTCTGCAGTTGGAGCTGCCTTCTAGCAGCCAGAACCGTGGCTTGCCAGGACTTCCAGTCAAGCGGGGGAGAGCTGGCTAGGTCAGCCTTGTCCAATGCGGTGTCAGTCTGATTCCAGTGGTGGTGAAAGTCGCGCCAGGAGCGTGGTGCATCCAGCAGGTCGAGCAATGCATCCAGTTTGATCAGGTGGGCACCATCGTCCTGGTGGTAAATCTGCCATACAAAGGGCTTACCGGCCCAGAGCGCCCGCACCAGCGAATCCTCACCCCGCACAAAGTTGAGGTCGCTGATCCCAAGCACTTGATCAAAGTCCAACTGGCTCAGCAGTGGTAGATATGAAATTGATAGCAAACCATGACCATTCGGTAATTGCTGCAGGCCGTTTTTATCCTTGTTTGGCGACGCCAGAGCCCTTATGGCTGCCCTGACAGCGCGCTGCGCTCGTCCTGCCGTAACCAGCAGGCGTACAGGTTGGTGATCGATGCCGGTAGCAGTCCAATCACTTAGCAGCTGCGTCAGCGCAGGGGGCTCGTAGCAAAAAAGGGACACCAGCAATTCGCCGTCCCACGCAATGCCGCGCTCAAGCAGCCAGCCTTTGCGTTGACCTGCCGACTGACGCTGCGCCAGTTGCGCTTCGCGCAGCAGGCCACCCGTCTGCGGTGTAAAACCGGGATAAAAAAAATGCTTGATCCAGCCCGTCGCGGGGCCGCTGTGCATCGGAGATGGCAGGCCATGACTTCGCTGTGCGTACCCTTCAGCGGAAAGGTATTCGAGGTTGATCCAGATGGGTTTCAGACCTCCTGCCTCCGTGATCTGGACGCAACGCGCTATGAATTCAGAAGCGGGGTCGCAACCGAAAGCTTCAATCAAGACCTCGCTGGGCGACTGGTCGAGGCAGCTCAGATCAAGCTGGCTCAAGGGCTGGGTCCATGACATCAACCTCACACCGTCGCAGCCTGCAGGCGCCATCCATGTCAGCGCGCTTGCGTCGTCTGCCCAAAGCCGCACCTGTTGACCGCGGGCTGCCAGGTCAGCAGCCAGGCGCCAGCACACCCCGATGTCGCCAAAGTTGTCGATCACTTTGCAAAATATGTCCCATTGCCGGCTTCGCATGCGCGGATTGTCCACAATACGGCATGCCAGCCCCGTTGACACCATGACCACACCCTCGGAAAAACTGCTCCCGTTCGCGCCCGAATTGCTGGCCGAAGTCGCTGCCTTGCCCGCTTTGCCGGGTGTCTACCGTTACTTCGACGCTGATGGGGGGGTGCTGTATGTCGGCAAAGCGCGCAACCTCAAAAAGCGGGTGGCCAATTACTTTCAAAAGAACCATGGGGGCAGCCGCATCGGGCACATGGTGACCAAAATCGCGCGCATGGAAACGACCGTCGTGCGTTCAGAGGCCGAGGCCTTGCTGCTTGAAAACAACCTCATCAAGACGCTGAACCCGCGTTTCAATATTCTTTTTAGAGACGATAAAAGTTACCCCTACCTCAAGCTGGCCTCGCACACCTTTGTTCGGGTGGCCTACTACCGCGGGGCAATAGAGAAAAAGCACCGTTACTTC